>JAQGLD010000363.1 GCA_028293055.1 Alphaproteobacteria bacterium | reverse complement strand
GCCCCGGCGCAGCGCTGCGCCGGGGCCATTTATCAAGGGCAGCTCTAACCCAGGAACGGATAGGGTGAGATCGTCTTCTGGGTCTCGTTGACCGCGAGCGTGCGGCCGGAGGGGGCCGCCGCGCGCTGCGGGCAGCGCACCCGCGGGCAGATCGTGCAGGCTGGCCCGATCGGGGTCACATAGGGTTTCCCCAGGTCCTGGCCGTCCGAATAGACGATCTTGGGAGCGTGGCGGACATCGCAGCCGAGACCGATCGCGAGTTGCGAGGATTCGCGCGGATCGAGCCGGACGGCGCGCTCGACCGTGCGGCTGATCGTGAAGAAGCGCTCGCCGTCGGGAGTTTCGACGATCTGGGTCGCGACCCGGCCCGGAGTCTGGAAGGCCGCGTGGAGGTTCCAGCGCGGGCAGGTGCCGCCGAATCGCGAGAATGGGAAATTCTCGCCGGCGAAGCGCTTCGAGATGTTGCCGGCGGCGTCGACTCGAAGCATGAAGAAGGGAATTCCACGCGCCCCGGCGCGGCCGAGAGTGGTCAGGCGATGCGAGACCTGCTCGACGCTGGCGCCATATTCCGCGCAGAGCCGGTCGACATCGTATCTCTGCTTCTCGGCCGACGCGAGGAAGGCGGCATAGGGCATCAGGATCGCTCCCGCGGCATAATTGGCGAGCGACATGTGGAGCAGGCGCCGGGTCGGCATGTCCGGCGCGCCGGCGGAGTCGAGCATCCGGGTCAGCAACGGCCGGAACTCGAACAAGGCGAGCTGGTAGGCGAGCCCGAATGTCCGGCTCTCGGCGCGGAGCAGGGACGACAGCATCAGGCGCTTGCGATGAAGGTCGTAATGCTGGCTGGCGAAATCGAGCAGATCGGGCGGCACGACCCGAGTCTCGACTCCGAAACCTTCCTTGAGTCGGCGGCGGAGCGGCTCGAAGATCGTCGTCGGATCACCGAGTGCCCCCGCGAGGGTCTCCGCGGCTTCCTCGAGATAGGGGAAATAATTCCGCTGCGCCTGGATATAGTCGCGAATCCAGGATTCGGGCGTGACCAGAGAGGATTCGTCCGGCGCTCCGCCGATCGGATGCTGGCGGCGCTCGATCAACGCGGCGTAGAGGCGGGCGACGGCATCCGCGATGGCGGGCGCGTTGTCGGCGACCTCGAGCAGCTCGTAACGCGGGATTCCGAGATCGGTGAACATCGAATCGGAGAAAATCTCGCCGAGCTGGTCGACTCCGGTGCCTTCGCCGCCCTCGGCCGCGAAGCTTCGCAGGTCGACATCGTAGACCTCGGCGAGCTTGAGCAGAACTTGCGCGGTGACCGGCCGCTGGTTGCGCTCGAGATGGTTGAGATAGGAAGGCGACATTCCGATCTCGGCGGCCATCGCGCTCTGGTTCAAGCCAAGCTCGCGCCGCAGACGGCGCACCCGTCCGCCGAGATAGAGCTTGCGTTCCTTGTCCGCCATTTGCGAACATTGTCACAGATTTACTAAAGTCTCAAGTCACGACGTGACTTTGCGACCCCTTTGGACGGGACGCGGAGGGCAATCCGGTGTTCTAGCGGGCTCTACCAACGGAGATCTCGAAATGGCCGACTTCACCAGCCTCGTTCCCGCCCCCGCCAACCGCTTCGAGGGGATCAGCCGCCCCTATGCGGTGGAGGATGTCGAGCGGCTTCGCGGCTCGCTCCATATCGAGCACAGCCTCGCCCGGCGGGGCGCCAACCGCCTATGGGAGCTGCTCGGCAGCGAGCCCTACATCAACGCGCTCGGCGCGGTGACCGGAAACCAGGCGATGCAGATGGTCCGCGCCGGGCTCAACGCAATCTACCTGTCGGGCTGGCAGGTCGCCGCCGACGCAAACACCGCCGGCGCGATGTACCCGGATCAGTCGCTTTACCCGGCAAATGCCGGCCCCGAACTCTGCCGCCGGATCAACCGGACGCTACAGCGCGCCGACCAGATCGAGCATAGCGAAGGCGGGGCCAAGCGCGACTGGTTCGTCCCGATCATCGCCGACGCCGAGGCCGGCTTCGGCGGGCCGCTCAACTGCTTCGAGATCATGAAGGCCTATATCGAGGCCGGCGCAGCCGCGGTCCATTTCGAGGACCAGCTCGCTTCGGAGAAGAAATGCGGCCATCTCGGCGGCAAGGTGCTGATTCCGACCCAGGCGCATATCCGCAACCTGGTCTCCGCGCGGCTCGCGGCCGACGTCTGCGGCGTTCCGACCCTGGTCGTCGCCCGCACCGACGCCGAGAGCGCCCGGCTAATCACCTCCGATGTCGACGAGCGCGACCACGAGTTCCTGACCGGGGAGCGCACGCCAGAGGGCTTCTTCCGGCTCAAGGAGGGCACCGGAGTCGATCATTGCATCAAGCGCGGCCTCGCCTTCGCCGAATTTTCCGACTTGTTGTGGTGGGAGACGAGCAATCCGAACCTGGAGGATGCGCGGCGCTTCGCCGAGGCGATCCAGAAGGCGCATCCCGGCAAGATGATGGCCTATAATTGCTCGCCCAGCTTCAACTGGGAGGCGAAGCTCGACAAGGAGACGATCGCCAGGTTCCAGCGCGAGCTCGGAGCGATGGGTTACAAGTTCCAGTTCGTCACCCTGGCCGGCTTCCACGCCCTCAACCACGGCATGTTCGAGCTTGCGCGCGGCTACAAGGATCGCGGGATGGCCGCCTATTCCGAGCTCCAGCAGGCAGAGTTCGCCTCGGAGAGCGCTGGCTACACCGCCACCCGTCACCAGCGCGAGGTTGGTACCGGCTATTTCGATCTCGTCGCCCAGACCGTCTCGGCCGGCGCCGCGTCGACGACGGCGCTCGCCGAATCGACCGAAGCCGATCAGTTCACCAGACAAGCAGCGTAAGGAAGAGTGTCATGACCAAGCGTTTCTGGATCGTCGGGGGCGAATATGAGGACCCCAATTTCCGTGCCCTCATCCCGGGCTCCGAGAAGATGGTCGGTCCGTTCGAGTCCGAGCAGCGCGCGCGCACTGAGTGGACCCGGCTGACCTATTGCCCGGACAGCTCGGCAATGATGCGCTACTCGATCGCCACCGAGACCGTGCATTAGGGTCTGTCGCGCGGGGATGGGATGTCTCCGGCCGGGCGCAACGAGAAAGGCGCGGAGATCGCTCTCCGCGCCTTTTTCTTGTCCTCCTCGCCGGACGAAGCCGGGAGTGGAGCTAGGCCGCGGCCTCTGCGGGAAGCGCTCCGCGGGCCTGGGCGATGATCGCGCTGAACGCGCCGCCCTCGTGCATCGCGAGGTCGGCCAGCACCTTGCGGTCGAGATCGACTCCGGCGAGCTTGAGACCGTGCATGAACTGACCGTAGGTCAGGCCTTCGGCGCGAACCGCGGCATTGATCCGCTGGATCCACAAGGCGCGAAAGCTGCGCTTCTTAACCTTGCGGTCGCGATAGGCGTATTGCCCGGCCTTCTCGACCGCCTGCTTGGCGATCCGGATCGTGTTCTTGCGACGGCCGTAATAGCCCTTCGCCTGCTCGAGAATTCTCTTGTGACGGGCCTTTGTGGTGGTCCCGCGCTTGACGCGTGCCATGTCGGGTCCTCCTTACTTCAGGCCGTAGGGCGCCCAGGCCTTCACCCGCGCCGTATCGGCATGGGCGAGCACCTCGGTGCCGCGATTCTGGCGGATATATTTGGCGTTGTGGCTGATCAGCCGGTGGCGCTTGCCGGCCACACCATGCTTGATCTTGCCGGTGGCGGTGAGCTTGAAGCGCTTCTTGACGCCGCTCTTCGTCTTCAGTTTGGGCATTTTCGTCTCCTTGCCGCGCGGGGGCGGACGCTTGAGAACAGCCACGGCAGCCCTTGTGAGCCGGGCGGTTCATTCTTCCGAAGGTGGAAAGAAGCGGCGCCTATAGGCAGAACCGGCTATGAAGGCAAGGCGGAGGCTGCTCCGGTAGCGCGTCGGCTCCGACGCTGTAGCTGCTCCCTGCGGAGT
>JAQGLD010000585.1 GCA_028293055.1 Alphaproteobacteria bacterium | reverse complement strand
GCAGCCTCGTTCTCCTTCCCACGCGAATCGAGGAACATTTCTGGCCGGGACGCCAGCGGCGCGACCGAGCGGTAATCGATGAAGATATTGCGGTCGCCATCGGCGAGGTGGATCAGCATGAAGCCGTCGCCGCCGAGATTGCCGGCGCGGGGCAGCACGACGGCGAGCGCGAAGGCGGTGGCGACCGCGGCGTCGACCGCATTGCCGCCCTGCTTCAGGATGCGAGCCCCGATCGTGCTCGCGACCTGGTTCTGGCTGACCACCATGCCCCCCTCCCCGACCACCGGCTGGTGGATGGCCGGGTAGTTGAGTAATTGCTGGGTCTGCGCGGCAGCGGGCGCTGCCCCGATCGACAGCGCGATCGGCTGGGCGGCGAGGAGCAGGCCGGCGAGGAAGGACAGCTTGGCTTTCATCGTTTCGCTCCCGATCAGAACCGCTTGGACAGCTCGAAATAGACGTAGCGGCCGAGCGCGTTGTGCAGCGATCCAAGGAAGCCGTAATTGCCCGAATAGAGTGGCGGATCCTTGTCGAACAGGTTGCGGGCGCCGACCCTGAAGCGAGTGCCGCCGAGGATGCCATGGTCCTTGAAGCTGATTTCGCCGAACACGTTCACGGTCGTCCAGCTGTCGACCCTGAAGAAACGGCCGTTGACGATCGCAGGGCCGGTGTCGAAGACCGAGCCGACATAATTGACCAGGATTCCCGCGCGGAAGCCGCCGAGCCGCCAGTTGAGATTGGCGGAGGCGCGCCATAGCGGATTGCCGTTCTGCTTGAGCAGGCTGTTCGCGCCGGTAACCGTGACTCCCGTGCCGAGCTTGCCGGCGGCAAGGGCGTCGATCAGCTCCTGCTGGAGAGCCGAGGGCGACTGGTTGAACTTGAGCAAACGTGCCGCCGAGACGTCCAGGTCGAACGCTCCGATCGCGGTGCGGGGAAGCGCATATTGAAGCTCGAGGTCGATGCCGGTCAGCGTGCGCGGCCCGAGATTGAAATAATTGTCCTGGACGTAGGAGAGTTGGCCGACGCTCTGGCCTGCCGCCGGATCGAGCCGGACGACATTGGGGTTGGTCGAGCCGGTCTGGCGCAGCAGATAATCGTAGAGGATCTGGTTCTGCGCACCCTGTAGACCGATCACCCCATTTTCCTTGATCGACCAATAATCGGCGGTGAGGATCAGATTTCGAATCTCGGGCGGCTGGACGACGATGCCCGCGGACAGGTTCTTCGCGGTTTCCGGGCGGAGATTCTGGTTGCCCGAGCGGACCTCGAGCGTGCTGACCCCGCTGCAGGTCGTATTGTTCAGGCGGCAGAAGGCGTAATCGGTGCGAGTGTTGGAGACCTGGGTCCCCTCGCTGTAGAATTGCGGCAGGTTCGGCGCCCGGAAGCTGCCCGAATAGGAGGCGCGCAGCTTGAGCCCCTCGAACAGGTCCCAGCTGCCGGCGATCTTCGGCTTCAGCACATTGCCAAAGTCCGAATAATGCTCGTCGCGCGCGGCCAGCTGGAGGTCGAGCGAACGGATGAGAGGGATGTTCATTTCCGGGGAGACGATCGGGACTGCCATTTCGACGAAAAGCGAGGCGATGGTGCGATGCGCCTTTACGTCCGGCGATCCGCTCGCCCCGAGCACGTCGGAATCGTAGCTCTTCCCGGTGACGATGTCGGTGTAGCGGGTGGTGCCGTCGAGCCTCGGGTCGCGATTGTCGGAATAGGTTTCGCGCCGCACCTCGACACCGGCGGCGATTCCGACATTGCCGCCGGGAAGCGAGAACAGGCGATTGTTGCTGATCTTGAAATCGGCGGTGCCGAGCGAGGTCCGACTGATCCGGTGCACATCGACCAGGAAGGAGCGGATCGTCGCCGGATCGTTCGGGGTCGCATCGCCGATCGAATAATTGGGCTGGCTGCCCCCGTTGAACGGATTGTAGGCGTCCGGAGTCGAGCGGGCGAGCGCTTGCTGGAAAAGCGTGTTGCTGATCGCCCCGTGCGTATTGTCGTCGGTCTTCGCCCAGGAATAGGTGATCGCCGAGTCGAAATGGAAGGCGCCGAGGTCGCCGCGGAAGCCGCCGAGAAGGCGGAACATGTCGTCGGTGACGGTGAAGGTGCGCGGGCCGGTGTCGACCGGGCGATAATTGGTCAAAGCGAGCGGCAGGCCTGCGGCGGGGACTCCGGTCAGGCCGGGCAGGCGGTTGGGATTGGCAACCCCGTTGATCGTCGCCGCGCCGAACGGGTTCCAGTAATTGCTGGCGGGGATGCTGATCGGTGCGCTGGACACCGGCGCCGACTGCTCGCGCTGGCCGTCGAGGACGGCATGATAATAGCCGGCCTCGCTGAAGAATTCGACGCCGCCGAAATCGTGGGTGAGCGTGGCGAAGGCGTTGATCCGGTCGAGCCCGCCGCGGATCGAGCGGTCGGGATTCTCGTCATAGCGAAGCACGCGGTCGTTGACCCCGGTGACCGTGCCCGACTTGAGGCAGAGGTTGCCGCTATAGACGGTGCTCGAGCAGCCGGCGGCGGTGTTGCTGGTCGGCTCGACATGGAACACCCCAGAAGTCGTCAAGGCGGTGCCGTTCTGGCGTACCGCGGTCGACGAAGGGATGACCGTGAACGCACCCCAGGGCGACGAGGTCGAGCGATTGTCGAAAGCGGTGTCGCCTTCCCACGGCGTGCCGACCAGGGCGGAGCGGTGGTCCTCGCTCGCGGTATAGTCGCGTTCGCTCGCCATCAGCGGCGTCCGGTGGAGATAGGAGCCGAACACCATCACCCGGCTATTCTCGCCGATCCTGGTGCCGGCTTTGAGCGCGACGGTGGATTCGCTGGTGCCGTCTGCGAAACCATAGCGGCCGTCGATCCGGACGCCCTGATAATGGTCGTCGAGCACGACATTGACGACGCCCGCGACCGCGTCCGATCCGTAAATGGCGCCGGCGCCGTCGCGAAGCACCTCGACCCTGCGGGTCGCCCCGACCGGAAGGGAATTGGTGTTGACGGTCTGGACCGGGACGAAATTCTCCGTCTGCGTGCCCGGGGTCGGCACCATTCGGCGGCCGTTGAGAAGGACGAGGGTGTTGCCCGTGCCGAGATTGCGCAGGTTGATCGAGGCATTGTCGCCGCGCGCGTCGTTGAGGTTGCCGGTGGTGCGGGATTCCTGGAACTGGACGTCGCCGGCCTGCGGGATCGAGCGGAACAGATCGTCACCCGAAAGCGAGCCGGTCGCGGCGATCCGATCCTCGCCGACCACCGTCACCGGCAGAGCGCCGGTCGCCTTTGCGCCACGGATCTGGCTTCCGACGACGACGATCTCCTCGCCCTGGGCAGCGGCGCCAGCCTGAGGGTCCTCTGCCTGGGCCTGCCGCTCGCTGGCCTGAATCGCGGTCGCGTCGGGCTGGGGATCGCAAGGCGGCGACTGCGCCGCAGCGGCGCTGCCGAGCAGCGAAGCTCCGGCGAGAAGAGCGAATTGGAGCGAACGAAAACTGTTGATCATATTACCCCCGGTGACCGAGCCTGTCCCGACTCTCTCATCCACTTTGGACCCTGCCAAGCGGCATGGCCTTTCTATGCCTTTGGCCAGCCATAGCCGCGCGCTATGCAGGTGCCGACCAAGGTCCTGTACGGGCGCGGCGGCGCAATAGCGCCTGGCTATTGGCTGCCCCAGAACTCGATCTCCCTTGGTTATTCTAGGGCGCGCCTTACCGGCCACCGCCTTGCCGCGCCGCCGATCGCGCCGCTTGCGCGCGGTCGCGGATCGCTCCGACCAACTCGCCGAGCTGCTGGTTGACCCGCGCCTCCTGCCACGGCTCGATCGAATCGCCATTGGCTGCGGAAAGCAGGCGGTCGTTGAGCGAACCCATGCCTCCGGTGGCCTCGGCGATGACCGAATGGAGCGCGCTCATGTCACCCGAAGCGAGGCGCTGGAGCAGTTCGGCAATCCGTGCCGAAATAGGTCTTTCGCCATGCCGCAACTGCAGTTCGCG
>JAQGLD010000560.1 GCA_028293055.1 Alphaproteobacteria bacterium | reverse complement strand
AGTTCGCCGACAGGGTCGCCCGCAATTGCGACGGATCCTTGAAGTGCGGGTCGAGCGCATTGGTCGGCGAATTGGCCGAGACGGTTCCGCTGAGCAGATAGGTGTTCGCAGCCGACGGGATAGTGGTGCCGCCGACATTGGTCAGCACTGCGGCGCCAGTCCCGGCAGGCAAGGCGGTGCCGGTATAGGTACCGTTATTGGCCTGCTGAATCTCGACTGCGTTGGTGAGGACGCCGGTGTTCGAGAAGCTGTTCGAGACGTAGACGTCCGGGGCGCCGCCCGAGAAGATGCCGACGCCGCCGCGCAATGTCAGCCTCGGCACCGGCTTGTAGTCGAAGCCGAGACGCGGCTGGAAGGTGCCACGGCCCGAGATGAAGGCATTGTTGGTGAAGCCGTAGCGGCTGACGAAGGTTGGATTGAGCGCCGCCCGGCTATGGCCGCCGAACAAATCATAGCGCGCGCCATAGGAGACGGTCAGCGTCGGGCTGATCCGCCACGTGTCCATCAGCCCGAACGTATAGCTCTGATAGCCGAACTGGGCCGCGGCGTCGTTCGGATCTAGCGACGGGATGGCGTTGCCGTAGCGGAAGCGCTGGGCGTTGCCGGCCTCGAAATCGGCGATCGAATCGAAATAATAATCACCCGCCGAGCGCTGCAGGAACGCGTTGAAGATCTTGGTGTCCTGGACATCGGCGAACAGGCGGATGTCGTGATTGTTGCGGTTCAGCCGCGCCTGGGCGAGCCCGCCCCAGGTCCGGCTGTTCAGGGCATTGGTCTGGCGCGAAATGTCCGGCCCGAAGGTGACGGTGCCGGCACCGGTGGCGCAGTTGATCGAAGCGCTGGCGGTCGGGTTCGGGACAAGCACTCCGGCCGCATTGGTGACCATCCGGTCGGATGTCAGGGCGTCGCAGACCTGGAACTGGGCGAAGCCCCGGCCCAGCAGCGGATCCTGGATGCGCTTGTAATTCTTGTAGAAGCCCCTGACCTCGGTCGAGAAGTCGTCGCTCCAGTCGGAATTGAGCTGGAACACGCCGGTGTGCAGCCGATTGCCCTGGATATAGGCGTCGGACGCCAGGCCGAGCCCGGTCGGAGCGGTCGTGAATGTATTCTGGATCAGGTTTATCTGATCCTTGGCGTAGGTATAGGTCAGCGAGAGCCGCTGGGTGTCCGAAAGGTTGGCGTCGAGGCGGGCGACGAGACGATCGTCCTTGTCGCCCGAATTGTTGAGCACGCCGCCGGTATCATAGCCATATTTCGACTTGGCGGTGGCGCTGATGCGGTCGACCAGCGCCTGGGTGATTCCGTTGATCGCGGTGCCGGCATTGTTGTCGGTCGGACCTTCGGGGATCGGGGTCGCTGCGCGGACTCGCTCGCCCGCGATCATGAAGAACAATTTGTCCTTGATGATCGGGCCGGACAGCTCGGCGCCGTAATTCTTGTAGGTGAAGCTCGGGATGGTGACATGGCCGGTCGGGACACCCGGCCCCGCCTTGGTGTCGTGGCCGGTCAGGCTCTGGTCCGAATAAGCGTAGAATCCGGTGCCCTGGAAATGGTTGGTGCCCGAACGCAGCACGATGTTGATCGCGCCGCCCTGGAAATTGCCCTCGCGCACATCATAGGGGGCGACCTTCGCCTGGAACTGGCCGATCGCGTCGAGCGGGATCGGCGAGCGCCGGCTCGGCAGGCCGTCGGTGTTGAGGCCGAAATTGTCGGTGATCGGCACTCCGTCGACCGAGAAGCGATTGTAGCGGGCATTCTGGCCGGCGAACGAGATTGCGCGGCCGCCCGAGGGGGTATCGTCGAGGCGGGCGAAAGGATCGCGCCGCGAAAGGTCGCGAATGTCGCGATTGACGGTGGCGACATTGGCGATGTCGCGCGCGCTGAGCACCGTCGCCGGGCCCTGCGAGACCGAGCCGGCGCCGCGCACCCGCGCGGCGGTGACGACGATTTCCTCGCCGCCGGCAGCGGTCAGCTCGACCGGAAGCTCGAAGGACTGGGCCGCGACCGCATTGATGTCGGTGATCTGGGTCCCCGCATAGCCGGGGGCCGAGACTGCAACCGTGAACGGTCCGCCGGCGCGAAGGCCAGAGACCGAGAAGCCGCCATTGGCGTCGCTGGTCGCGCGGCTGACCGTCCCCGACGGCACGTGCGTAACCACGATCTCGGCGTTCGGGATCGGCGCGCCCGCCGAGCTCACCGTGCCCTGGATCGTTGCGGTGGTTTCCTGGGCATGAACGGCGACCGGCGCGAAGATGGCTGCGGTCGCGCACAAGAATGCGTATTTTCTCATCGACTGAATTCCCCCCTTGGTGTCAGGCTGCGCGGTCGCCTTGCCCGACCAATGTTGCACTTCCGCGTCGTGATAATGGGCTGCGTCGTAGCGAAGAGCATCGACGTCTTGTCCCGGAAGAGCCCGGCAGAATCACTCCCCTAGCCGCATGTTAGCCCAGCCGGGAGTGGCGACCAAGCCGTCAGGGGGTCCGTTACGGGGCCGACATGCGGGTCGTGGCCGGCCTGTTGCTTTGCTGCCACGGGTGCGAGGCGGCCGGCGATTCGGGCGGGTCCGGACCGAAAGCGCGGCGCAGGGGTTTCAGCCTCGACACACGCAAGGCAGGACGACCCGGAGGTGCCTGTGACAGCTCGGTTTCCTATCGCCATCGCCCTGGCGATGATCGCGACTTCGGCCTCGGCTGGGCCGGCGGCGGCCGGCTCGGAGACCGGGATCCCCTACGCGAGCAGCGACGGAATCATCGACTGGAAGGTCGTCGGGCGCAGCAGCCTCTATCTGCTTTCGGCGCGCGGCGACTGGTATCTGGCGCGCACCACCGCTCCTTGCCCGCGCATGCTGACCGCGATGGCACTCGGCTTCGATACCGCCGGGACCGACCGGCTCGACCGGTTCGGAGCGATCGTCGCCGAAGGCAGGCGCTGCCCGATCGCGAGCCTGGTGCGAGCGCCGGAGCCTCCCGCCGGCTGGCACCAGAGAAAAAGGGGCCGGCGCTCCTGAACAGCGCCGACCCCCGAGTGTGAATCGTTCCTCCTCGAATGGGAGGAATTAGAAGCCGACCACCAGGGTCGCGCTATAAGCCCGCGGCGAGCCGATGAAGGCGTTGCGGACGGTGGCGTTGGACAGGTTGCCGGAGAAGCCGCCGACATAGAGCTTGTCGAACACATTGGTCACGTTGAACTGCACATAGGTACGGTCGTCCTTGACCCCGAGCCAGCCCAACCCGACCCGAGCATCGAGATCGACGAGCGTGTAGGCCGGGGTCTTGGCGCCATAGACCTGGTAGGTCGTGACCACGCCGTTCAGCGTATAGGATTGTACGACCGGCAGGTTCACATCGTTGATGAAGCGAGGACCGGTGCGCTTCGCCTGGACTCCGAGCTCGACCGGTCCGAGCTTGCCTTCGATCCGGCCGCCGAACGTGTAGGTCGGTGAACCCGATTCGCGGCGGCCGGCGGTCGCCGCGAAGATGGGATCGCCGGCAAGCTGGCAGCCCGAAGTGTGCGCAGTCGCCTGCGCCGCGGTGCACTCGCCGTTGATCACATCGTCGATGATCTTCGACTTCAGATAGGAACCGAAGGCATAGACGCTGAGCTGCTCGATCGGCTGGTAGGCGATGCTGCCGTCGAAGCCATGTTTGTGGACCGTGCCGAGGTTGCGGTAGACGGTCTGGTCGAGCTCGGGATCGTAGGCCGAAGCCAGGCGGTTCTTGTAGAAGGTGTACCAGGCCGCGAGCTGCGCCTGCACCTTGCTCGAACGGTAGCGCAGGCCGCCGTCGATATTGTCCGTCGTCTCCGGCTTCGGCTTGGCCGCATCCGACGTGACCGGGAAGGAGAAGCTGTTGTAGAGATTGTCGGTGCTCGCGACCTGCAGGCCCTTGGCGTAATTGGCGTAGACGCTCAGGTTTGAGACGAGGTCGTAGGTGAAGCCGCCGTTCGGCAGGATCCGGTTATACTTGATCACCCGGTGCTGCGGCGGCTGGTAGGTCGGATTGGCGGCCAGGAACGCAGCCTGGGAGGCGGCGTCCGGGATGCAGTCGATGAAGCCGTTGCCGGTATTCTCGGTCACGCAATGATTGTTGAGATCGCGCTTGAAGAAAGGCGCTGCGATTCCGGCATTGATCGTCAGGCGGCTGTCGAAGAACTCGCCGCGATAGTCGCCCGAAATCTTGTTGAGGATCGCGTAGGACAGGCGGTCGCGCTTCTGCGGAACGATTCCGTTGATCCCGACGATCGGATTGTCGACCGGGAAAAGGCTCAGCGCATAGCCGTTCTGGCCCAGAAAGCCGGACTCGCCGGTCTGGCGGTGATGGCCATGGTCGTAGGTGTAGCTGAGGCGCAACGTCTGGGTGTCGGTCACGTCCCAGCGCAGCGACGAGATGACGATGAAGCGCTTCGTCTCGGTCTGACTCGGAGAATAGACCTCGACCGTGTCGAGCAGGTCGCCGTCGCCGTTCAGGTCGGTGCCGAAATAGGGGCGCCCGCCGATAAAGCCGAAGATCGGGGTGGTGATCGCCGGATTCCCGCCCGAAGCGGCCTTGGTGAAGCCCTTCTCGTTGCCGATCACCGCGCTCGCGCCGCCATTGGCGCGGGTATATTGATAGCTCGGGTCGACGGTGAGGACGAGGCCGTCCGCCAGCGTGAAACGCGAATTGACCCGGATGTTGCGGATGTCGTTCGGATTGTAGCTGTAATCGAACGCGGTTCCGCAGGTGTTGGGGGCGTCGGCGACTCCGGCCTGCGGAGTATCGGTCTGGCAGCTGCCCTGATCGTAGGCGCGCTCGCCGCGGGTCAGCGGGAAGCGGTTGGTCGATCCGGTGCCGACGAGCCGCGGTACGCTGTTGAGAACCTGCTTGGGCGAGGTGCCGCTGACGGTGAGCACGGTCGGGTCGGTGCGAAGCACGCCCGAGGAGAAGTTGTTGTTGCGGCCGCGATTATACTGGAACGCAGCCGAGATGAAGTCGCGGCCGCTGCCGATCGGCTGATAGACCTTGGCGTTGAACTGGTCCTTGAGCAGCTTCGAGTTACGGTTGTAGGGATTCTCGTAGCTGGTCTGGCTGCCGGAGATCCATGCCTTGGTGCCGAACGGCGTGAATATGCCGGTATCGAGCACTCCGAACAGGCGCATGAAGGCGTAGCTGCCGACCGAACCCTGCAGGCGGACATGGAAGTCGTCGGTCGGAATGCGGCTGCGATAATTGACCGTGCTTCCGGTCGCCGAGGCGGTCGGGCTGTCGACATCGGTCGAGCCGAGGCTGACATCGATCCGCTCGATCAGCTCGGGATCGAGCTGCTGGCCGGAATAGATGGAGTAATTGCCGGTGTCGTTGACCGGAATGCCGTCGATCGTCTGCGAGATGCGGGTCGCGTCGAAGCCGCGGATGCTGAGCGTGCCGCCGGAGGCGCCGAACGGATCGTTATTCTGGAAGCTGACGCCGGGCATCATGTTGATGATCTCGTCGACCGACTGGCCGGGCACCTGGCGCTGGATGAATTCGGAGGTCAGCACCTGGCGGGTCTTCGACGTGTCGGGAACCTGGACACCGTCGACCGCCTGCTGACGGGTGCCGGTGACGACGATCGTGTCCTTGGTCTCCATCTCGGTCGTGCCGGTCGACTGGGCGAGCGCCATCGACGGGAGGACCAGGGCCGTGGTCGCGCAGAGAAGCGAAATCTTGTTCATATGAAAAATACCCCTCTCGCCGGAACGAGACTTGCTGCGATGCAGCGTTCAACCTGAGCCATGGAGCGCCATGGCGGCGAAAATCGATCCAATTCGGCCACTTGCGGCCGGAGCCTCGGGCTCTGCCCGGGCCGTGTTGCACTTTCGTGTCTTGAGTTCGGAGCAATGCGCCGGTCGCCCGCGAGCGCGCTTGACTCCAAAGATACTCAGAACCGCTCCTGCCTGGGGCGTTAGCCGGTCCGCAAGGCAGGACCAACCCGCTAATGTCAGGCGCGTATCTCTTTTTTTGGACTCCGGTGCGCGGCTGCAACAGGCCCGTCGCGAAACTCGCAAGGACAAAGTCGAAAAGGGTGCAATGCTTCCGGTCCGCGCCGCCTTGGCCTATGCGCGGAGGCAGGATGCAGGCGGTGCCGCATGGATGGAAGGATGAGAGTGACCAGAGTCGAAGACATACAAGGCCTGATCGACCAGCTCTGCGAGATGTCGGACGCCTCGATGGCCGCCTTGCGCAACGCGCTGGCCCGCTATCTCAAGACCGGCGAGCGGCCCGATGCAGACGCGCGTGCCGAGGGCCAGTTCGCTTATCCCGAGCTCAGGGTCGATTATCGCCACGACCAGCCGACGGCATTTCCGACCCGGGCGTTCGGACGGCTCAACCGACCTGGGCGTTACGCGACCAGCATCGCCAGGCCGCGGCTGTTCCGCAAATATCTCACCGAGCAGCTCGGCCTGCTCGTCCGCGACTATCAGGTCGAAGTGTCGGTCGGCCGATCGAAGAGCGAGATACCCTATCCCTATGTCCTCGACGGCACCGACGATCTTCGCCTCGACGGCGCCCATGCCGCCGATCTCGGGCGCTGGTTCCCGAATACCGAGCTCGCCAATATCGGCGACGAGATCGCCGACGGGGCCTGGAACTACGATTCTCACGACGCCCGCCCGCTCGCTCTGTTCGACGGGCCGCGGGTCGATTTCAGCCTGGCGCGGCTTCGCCACTATACGGGCACGCCATCGGAGCACACCCAACGCTACCTGCTGTTCACCAATTATGTCCGCTATGTCGACGAGTTCGTCCGCTGGGCGGTGGCCGAGCTCAACAGCCCGGACAGTCCCTATGAGGCGCTGTCGGCGCCCGGCGGCCTGTTCATCACCCGCGAAACCGAGAATGCCGAGGCGCTGATCGGATCGGGCGACTGGCGGAAATATCAGATGCCCGCCTACCACCTCATCGCTCCGGAGGGCGGCGGAATCACCCTGGTCAATATCGGGGTCGGCCCCTCCAACGCGAAGACGGTCTGCGACCATCTCGCGGTGATGCGCCCGGAGGCGTGGCTGATGATCGGCCATTGCGGCGGGCTTCGACCGAGCCAGACGATCGGCGACTATGTCCTCGCCCACGGCTATCTGCGCGACGATCATGTTCTCGACGACGTGCTTCCGGTCGAGATTCCGCTGCCTGCGATCGCCGAGATCCAGCAGGCGCTGTACGACGCCGCGGCGCAGGTCACCGGAGAGACTCCTCAGGACCTCAAGCGGCGGCTGCGCACCGGCACCGTCGTCACCACCGACGATCGCAATTGGGAACTGCGCTACACCCACTCCGCGCGCCGCCTCTCGCTCAGCCGCGCCGTCGGCATCGACATGGAAAGCGCCACCATCGCCGCGCAGGGCTACCGCTTCCGCGTCCCCTAC
>JAQGLD010000546.1 GCA_028293055.1 Alphaproteobacteria bacterium | reverse complement strand
GGATGCTGGGCGGACGGGCATCGCCGTCCGGCGTACAGCGCCAGGCGCCTGGCGGCGGCGGGATTCTCGGCGAGCTGATCGGGGCTGCGGAGAGCTTTCTCGGGCGTTGAAGCACGATAGGTGAACTCACCGGCCGGCCGGCGACGCCGACGCGCGGATCCAGGGAGCGGAAGCAATGCCCCAAAGGGGGTGCGCCGGCGATTGGCTCGTCGAGTGTACGACGCGCCGCGTCGACCTCGGCAAGTAGAGCGCCGCCAGTGCGGTCTCCACGTGCCGGCCATCGGGAAGGACCCATCGGCGTTGAAGCCGCTCGTCTCGCCAGTGGCCAGGTCCGCGGCGGCAATTCCGAATCCAACGAAGAAATTATCGGAATGCCTGTCGGTCAGGGAATTTCACTGATCGAGACGCGGTCGGGATAGAAAGCAAGGCAGTCCTTGATCGGAGAGACTGCCGGGTATGGCGCCTCATATGTCCACACGGCGTTCTCGGTGCCCTCCCCGCCGACAGAAATATCGAAGTAACTGCAGTCGCCCTTGAACGGACAATAGGTTACAAGATCGCTCCGCGTCAGCATTGTCATGTCGACATCGGCGCGTGGGATATATTGAACGGGGGGATATTGGGCCTCGTTGAGCGTCAGGGCATTGCGACTGTCCGCAAGCACCTTTCCGCGCAGGATTACCCGGATCCGGGAAGAATTGGGCTCGATCGTGATCGGATGATCTTCACCCGGCAGTCTGACAATTTTTTCGGCCATGATGTTCTCCCAGGAAAGGTCGCGGGGCAAGAGGGTCAACCGGCCGACTTGCCGCCGTCCACGTTGAGAATGTGCCCGGTGATGAAGCTGGAATCATCGGACGTCACGAACAGGATTGCGCGTGCAATCTCGTCCGGTTTCCCGATCCGTTTCTGCGGATTGAGGGTAGCAAGACGGGCCTTGCCGTCCGCGCCACCCGCGAACCGGTCGAGCATGCCGGTATCGATCGGCCCTGGCGCAATCGCATTGACCCGCACCCCGGATGCGCCGACTTCAATCGCGACCGACTTGGTCAGCCCTTCGACGGCATGCTTGCTGGCGGCATAGATGGACGCTCCGGCGCCGCCTTCGTGACCAAAGCTCGACGAGATGTTGACGATGCTCCCGCTGCCCTGAAGCTGCATCACTCGAAGCTCGTATTTCATGCTGAGAATCGTGCCGAGCACATTGGTGTCGAAGGTCGCGGCATAGGTCTCGGCCGTCTGCTCTGTCGCGGGCCCGGGCGTACCTTCGGTGCCGGCAGCGTTCACGGCAATGTCGAGCCGCCCAAAGCGTTGGACGGTCTTTTCGACCAGCATTCGAACATCGTCCTCGTGGCGCACATCTGCGCGTATGAATTCGGCCTCCGCGCCGGACGCCCGCAATTCGTCGACCAGGGCCAGGCCGGCTTCGTCGTGGCGGCCGGATGCGACGATCCTGGCGCCTTTGGCGGCAAAGGCAAGAGCGGTAGCGCGGGCGATTCCGGTCAATGCCCCGGTGATCAGGACGACGGGCTCGGTCATGGCGGGTCCTTTCGGGCGGATGTGAGATCCAGGGCTGCATTGCAGGCCGGGTTGATGGCTTGGAGATAGGCGCGGCCGGGTCTCGCTAAAAAGACTTTGTCGGTAGAAGGCCATGCCTTTAAGGCATGGCACAATGGATCTGCGTCATTTCCGTTATTTCGTCGCGGTCGCCGAAGAGGGCAGCCTCACCGTCGCCGCCGCAGAGCGCCTCTTCACCTCTCAGCCCTCGCTCAGTCGGCAGATACGCGACCTCGAGGCGGAGCTTGGCTGCGAGCTCATGACCCGCAGCACCAAAGGCATAGAGCTGAACGTCGCCGGCCTAGTGTTTCTCAGTCATGCTCGCGCGATATTGCTGCAGGTGCAGACTGCAGTCGATGCAACTCGCCGGGCAGCGGTCCCGGCCAAGGCTTCGTTCGAGCTTGGCTTCCTCACCGGGCATGAATTCGAATGGCTGCCTGCGGTCATGCGGATAATGCATGACGCGCTGCCTCGTACCAAGATTGTTGTCCACAGCCTGTCATCGCCCGACCTCGCGGATGGGCTAGCGCGCGGGAAGATCGACCTCGCCTTTCTTCGGCACGAGCAGGAGGCGCCCGGTGTCGCTTTCGAACTGCTTCGGGAGGAGCCACTGATCGTCTTGATGCCCGCGGATCACCGTCTGGCGGCGCGCAAATCAATTCGCCCGCAGGACATCGCCGCCGAGCGCTTGATAGGCACGCCTCGGGACAAATCGCCGGTGCTCAGATCGGTTACAGACGCCTACGGCGCCAGGCTCGGTATCGACCTTGAGCCTGACTATCATGTCGACAATATATCGATGGCGGTGTCGCTGGTGGCGTCGACGGGGGGTATCGCCCTGATGCCGCTTTACGCGGAGAATCTTCTGCCTCCGACCGTCGTCAGCCGCCCGCTCGACGGCCCTCCCCCAACTATCGGGCTGTACCTTGGCTATCACCAAGCCAATAGCGCGCCGCTTCTCAAGACGATCGTATCGAGAATAAGCGAGTTGAGAACTGGTGCGGGCGGGGCATGATTGATCCGACATCCGGTGATTGAAAGGCCGGCCGCGGTCGAACGGACTTCCGAAATGAGTCGTGCCGCCCTCAGCGCACCGCGACCACCCGGATCGCCTCCTCGCGCCCGGCGAACGCGACCAGCTCGCCCGCTTCGGCGCCGAGCAAGGCCCGCGCCAGCGGCGCGGTGAAGGCGATTCGGTCCGCGGGGGGATCGGTCTCGTCGCCGCCGACGATCGCGATGGTGCGAGCCCTGCCGTCAAGCTCGATCTCGACAACCGAGCCGAAGCCGACCGAACCGTCGCCCGGCGGCGAGGTGACGATCGCGGTCGCCCGGCGGGTCGTCCAGTAGCGCAGGTCGCGGCGGACCTTCTTCGCC
>JAQGLD010000533.1 GCA_028293055.1 Alphaproteobacteria bacterium | reverse complement strand
CCACCGGATTTGGAGGCACCGCGAGTCAGCGCGTAAACGAAAACATCCCGGCTCGCCTGGTAGTCGAGTCCGAAGGTCCAGGCCGGGTAGTTGAACTTGACCTTCTCGGTCTGGTCGCAGACCGAGCCCGGATCCTTGAGCGGTACCGTGCAGGTCGTGGGATCACCGAGGCGCGACTTGTTGTGCAGCACGACGTCACGATTGTCCCAGGTCCAGCGGATGCCGGCCGTGGTCCGCAGGCCCGGCGCCAGGGTCAGATTGCCCTGAGCGTAGGCGCCCTTGGTGACATTCTTAACATCGGCGGCGTTCTCCGTGATGAATCGCGGTGCCGGGATGAATCCGAAAGTCTGCGAGGTGCTCGACTCATAACCCTTCTCGTGCCCGTAATAGCCACCGATGATATAGTTGAACGAGGTTCCGGCACCGCCGGCGAGCTGGACCTCCTGGGTGTACTGCTTCGAACCGTAGCCGGAGCGCGTGGTCAGCAGCAGCACCGGGGTGCCGTCGGTGTCGATCAGACCGGTCGAATTGCTGTAGCGATAGCCCGAGATCGACTTGAGCGAGAACCCGCCTCCGAGCTCGACATTGACGGTGCCGCCAAAGCCATAGGCGATGACCTTGTTGTGCGGAGTCTGGCTGTAGAGGGCACGCACGTCGGCGGGCAAGGCATTGAAGATAGCCGTACCTGCGGCGTTGATCGTCGGCAGGATGTAGCCGGTGCCGTTGGTGTCGTACCAGGTCGCCTTGGTCTGGACATAGGGCGCGAGCTGCGCCGGCACTCCGGCGCCACCGGGAAGGGCGGTGAAGACGGCCGGGTTGAAGGCGACCAAGCCGACCTTCTGGCCGTTGTCGGTGATCTTATTGTAATCCCCGGAGAGCATGATGTCCCAGCCCGCGCCCTTGTAGCGCAGCTTGGCGCGGCCGAAATAACTCTTTGGGTCGTCTGCAAATCCCCCGAGCGTGCGATTGCGGACATAGCCGTCGCGATCGTGGAACGTGCCGTTGACGCGAAGTGCGAGGCCGTCGGCGAGAGGCGCATTCACGGTCAGGCCGGCGCTGCGATAGCTGTAATCGCCGACCTCGGCCTTCGCGATCATCTCGAAATAGTCTTTCGGCACGGCGGTGATGATGTTGATCGCGCCGCCGGTCGTGTTGCGACCGAACAATGTGCCCTGCGGGCCGCGGAGCACCTCGATCCGCTCGAGATCGTCGAGGTCGGTCTGCCCCTGCGAGGGCCGGGGAATATAGACGCCGTCGATATAGGTCGCGACGGTCGGATCGTTGGCCGTGCCCGGATTCTGGTTCTGCTGGCCGCGCAGCGAGACGAAGACGAGACCCGAGACGGACGGACCACCAGTCTGGATCGAGAAACTCGGAGCGACGCGCTGGAGATCGGTGGCATCCTGAACCTGCGAGGTCTCCAGCGCCTGCGAAGAAAGTGCGGTGACCGCGACCGGAGTCGTCTGCAGCCTCTCTTCGGTGCGGCGCGCGGTCACGACGATATCGCCGATCGCATTTTGCGTGGCTTCTGATGCGGCGGCGCCATTTGGCGATTGAGCGGCCTGATCGACAGTCTGCGCCGGCGGTGGGGTCGGCTCCGCGGGCGGGCTCGGCTGCTGGGCCAAGGCAGGTGAAGCGAAAAAGGCTGCGGAACCGAGCAGCAGACTCACCATGATTGCGCGGTGCTTCATTGACAAACCCCTCCAAATGCAGCCCGCCTTTCAGACGCGCTTTTTTCTGATTGAGAATGCGATAGCCCATTTTTTCTGAGATGGGAATATTCTGAATCCGAAATGTCGCATCAGCGTCAGAAAAGACACAGTGCAAGAAATCACTGCGCCCTGGGCGCAAGGTGCCCCTGCCAGTGGCGGTCAAGCGGGGGCGAGCAAACTCGCGGTTTCGGGCGAGATTGGCGCGACGAGCATTCCTTCCAGAGCGTCGATCAGATTTTCCATCGTCGCTCCTGCGGTCCAGAACCGCCGGTGTTCACGGCGGTGGTCCAATGCGGCCTCGCGCGCCGCCATGATCGCCCGAAGCGACAGGCTGAGGAAGACCAGCCTTTGCTCGACCAAGGCCAATGGAAGTCCGGCGATCAGTCTCCTGAGATGGCCGAGGCATCTTTGATAGCCAGAGTTCCAGCGGCCTCCGAGCGCTTCGTCGAGCAGGCCTCGCTCCTGGAGCCCGAGATGGCTGATGAAGCGAATGTAGCTGTCCTCCTCGCCCTCGGCTTCACCAAGGCCGGTGGACGGCCATACGAGGATCTCGAGAACCTTGCGGATCGTCCTTGGCCCGCCACCCTCTTCGGCGGCATCCAGCGCGACATTTCTCCGATCGTCGATCAGCTTCGCGCCATCGACGATCAGCTCGCGCACCAAAGCCTCCTTGGTGCGGAAATAATAATGCAGCGAGCCGCCGTTCTTCTGTCCGGTGGCGGCGACGATCTCCCGAGTCGTCACCCCGTGAATTCCCCGAAGGGCGAACAGGCGGCGTGCCGCGAGCTTGATCTGATCGCGGGTCTGGTCGCCGCGCAGGCTTGACGTAGAGGCCATGCAGGTCGATTAGGTCATCTGCTTTAACGAATCAACCTAATGGCGGCGAATTGAACGATCTCGATTTCAGCGGCAGGAACGTGCTGGTCGTCGGCGGCTCCAGCGGGATCGGCAATGGCATCGCCCAGGCCTTCCGGATCCGCGGCGCCCGGGTCCGGGTGACTGGGACGCGCGCCCAGGCAGCGGATTATTCGGCCTCCGAGGGCTCCAATCTCGAGGGCCTCGATTATTCCCAGCTCGACCTGTCCGACCCGACTGCACTCTCGTGCCTTGCCGACCCGGCCGGCGGTCTAGACGTGCTGGTCCTCTGCCAGGGCGCGGTGCGCTACGGCCGGGAGGAATTCGATCCGCGCGTCTTTCGCGAGGTCGTCGAGATCAACCTCAACAGCGTCATGGCCTGTGCCACCCGATTCCAGCCGGCACTCAAAACGAGCCGCGGCGCGATCATCGTGATCAGCTCGGTGGCGGCCTTTGGCGCACGCATCGGCAATCCGGCCTACGCATCGTCGAAGGCGGGCGCGGTCGCTCTGGTCAGGACGCTGGCCGAGGCCTGGGCTGCCGACGGCATCAGGGTCAACGGAATCGCGCCAGGGCTGGTCCCGTCCAAGCTTACCGAAGTCACCACCGGCGACGAGAAGCGCCTCGCCCGGACGCTTCGCCAGATCCCGATCGGGCGGATGGGCACGCCGGACGAGATCGCCGGCGCGGCTCTGTTCCTTGCGTCTCCGCTCGCCTCCTACGTGCTCGGCCACACCATCGTCGTCGATGGCGGCAAGAGCCTTTCCTGAGAGAAGAATATGGCCTGGGATTTCGAGACCGATCCTGAATTCCAGAAGGAGCTCGACTGGATCGAGGGCTTCACCCGAAGCGAGATCGAGCCGCTCGATCATGTCCTCGGCAATCATTACGATCTTGCCGCTCCCGGTTTCGCCAAGCTGGTCAGGCCGCTTCAGGCGCGGGTCCGCGAGCGCGGTCTCTGGGCCTGCCACCTCGGCCCGGAGCTTGGCGGCCAGGGTTACGGCCAGATCAAGCTCGCATTGATGAACGAGATCATCGGCCGCACCCGCTTCGGTCCGATCGTGTTCGGCGCCCAGGCTCCCGATTCCGGCAATGCCGAGATTCTCGCTCGCTACGGCACGGCCGAGCAGAAGCAACGCTACCTCCAGCCTTTGCTCGATAATGAGATCGTCTCCTGCTTCTCGCTGACCGAGCCGCAGGGCGGCGCTGACCCGCTGATGATCGCCACCAGCGCCACGCGCGATGGCGAGGAGTGGGTGATCGAAGGCGAGAAATGGTTCTCGACCAACGCGCGCTATGCGGACTTCTTCATCATCATGGCAGTCACCGATCCCGGTGCGCCGCCGCACCGCCGCGCGTCGATGTTCGTGGTTCCAGCGGCGACCCCGGGAATCGAGATCGTTCGCAATGTCGGCTACGGCAGCGCCGAGCCGACCCACGCTTATTTGCGACTGAGCGGCGTCCGGGTCCCGCTCGACCATATGCTCGGCGCGCCCGGCGAGGGCTTCGCTGTCGCACAGACCCGGCTCGGTGGCGGCCGCATCCATCATGCCATGCGCACCATTGCCAAGGCGCGCGAAGCGTTCGACCGCATGTGCCAGCGGGTGCTGTCGCGCAGCACCAAGGGCGAGATCCTCGCGGAGAAGCAGATGGTGCAGGAGAAGATCGCCGACAGCTGGATCGAGCTCGAGCAGTTCCGGCTGCTGGTGTTGCGGACCGCCTGGCTGATCGACAAGCACCAGGATTATCGCAAGGTCCGCAAGGACATCGCCGCGGTGAAGGCGGCGATGCCCAAATTGCTCCACGATATCGCCGGGCGTGCACTGCATCTCCACGGCTCGCTCGGACTGTCCGACGAGATGCCGTTCATGAACTGGGTCACGGAGAGCTATTTCCTCGCGCT
>JAQGLD010000517.1 GCA_028293055.1 Alphaproteobacteria bacterium | reverse complement strand
GCCGAGATCATGAAGGAAAGCTCGAACATCGGCACTGCGCAGATCGCCGCCCAGGTCGGCTCGGCGCGTCAGCAGGCCTTCCTCAAGAAGATGGGCTTCCTCGACCCGGTCGCGGTCGAGCTTCGCGAGCGCGGCCGGACGCTGACTCCCGGCGCGAACTGGGGCGACATCGCGACGATGACGGTCGGTTACGGCCACGGCATCGCGGTCACTCCGCTCCACCTCGCCACCGGTTACGCCACTCTGTTCAACGGCGGCCTCTACCGCCCGGCGACCCTGCTCAAGGTCGGGCCGGGCCACCCGGTCGTTCCCGGCCGCCGGGTATTCACCGCCGAGACCTCGTACCGGATGCGCGCTCTGGTCCGCCTCGTCGTCACCGACGGCACCGGCAAGAAGGCCGACGCTCCGGGCTATCGGATCGGCGGCAAGACCGGAACCGCCGAGAAGATATTGGGCGGCCGCTATTCGGGCGCCGCGGTGGTCACCACCTTCGCCGGGGTCTTCCCGATGGACGCTCCGCGCTATGTCGTCGTCGCGATGCTCGACGATCCCAAGGCGACCAAGGATACGTACGGCTTCCACACCGCCGGCTGGAATGTCGCCCCCGTCGTCTCGCGCGTGGTCAGCCGGATCGGTCCGGTGCTTGGGGTCGCCCCCGACCTCGGCCGCGACGCCAACATGTCCGAGGTGATGCCCTTCGTCCACGAAGCCAAGGAGCACCATTGAGCAATGCGCCTGGCCGATCTCGCCGGGGTCGATTCCGATTCCCAGGTCACCGGCTTCGCGATCGACCATCGTAAGGTAGCGCCCGGCACGATATTCGGGGCGTTTCGCGGCACGATGTTCAACGGCGAGGATTATATTCCCGCCGCCATCGCGGCCGGAGCCTCCGCTATCGTCGCCCGTCCCGATGTGAAGGTCGAAGGCGCGGTCCATATCGCGGCCGACGAGCCGCGGCGCGAATTCGCGCGCCTCGCGGCCTTGTTCTTCCGCCCCTTTCCGGGGACATTGGTCGCGGTGACCGGCACCAACGGCAAGACCTCCAATGTCGAGCTGACCCGGCAATTGTGGCGGATGGCGGGCTTCCACGCCGCCTCGATCGGGACGCTTGGAGTGACCACCGCCGACGACAGCGTCACCACCGGCCTGACCACGCCCGACATCGTCACCTTCCTGTCGAACATGGCGGGGCTGGCACGCGAAGGCGTCACCCATGCCGCGTTCGAGGCGTCGAGCCACGGCCTCGCCCAGTATCGGACCGAGGGCCTGCCGGTGCAGGCCGCAGCCTTTACCAATCTCCGCCGCGATCATCTCGACTATCACCAGACCATGGACGCGTATTTCGAAGCCAAGATGCGGCTGTTCGAGGAAGTGGTCGAGCCCGACGGAACGGCCGTGGTCTGGATGGACGATCCAAGGTCGGACGAGGTGGTCCGCCGCTGCCGCGAGCGGGGGCTGAATCTCATCACGGTCGGCAAGGCCGGAACCACGCTCAGGCTCGTCGCGCGCGCGCCCACCCAGCTCGGCCAGGTCCTCAGAATCGAGGCGGGCGGGCGCAGCCGCGAGGTCGAGCTGCCGCTGATCGGCGCCTATCAGGCCGCCAACGCGCTGACCGCTGCGGGGCTGGTGATCGCGACCGGCGGCGATCTCGACGAGACCCTCGCCCATGTCGCCCGGCTTCAGCCCGTCCGCGGGCGGCTCGAGCGCGCCGTGATCACCCGCGCCGGAGCGCCAGTCTATGTCGATTACGCCCATACCCCCGACGCAATCGAGGCCGCGGTCGAGGCGCTGCGTCCGCATGCGGCCGGCCGGCTGATCATCGTCTTCGGCGCCGGCGGCGACCGCGATGTCGGCAAGCGGCCGCAAATGGGCGCCACCGCGACCCGGCTCGCCGACCTGGTCATCGTCACCGACGACAATCCGCGCAGCGAGGATCCGGCGAGAATCCGCGCCGACATCCTCCAGGGTGCGCCGGGAGCGCGCGAGGTCGGCGGGCGCCGCGAAGCGATCGCAGCGGCGATCGCCGAGGCCAGAGCGGACGATATCATCCTGCTTGCCGGCAAGGGCCACGAGCAGGGCCAGATCCTTGGTTCGCGCGTTCTCCCGTTCGACGATGTTACGATAGCCCGGGAGTGCGCGGCGTGAAGCGCGAGCGTCAATCTTGCCTCCCCTGCCGTTTACGGGTGGGGGGATCATGACTTCGCTCTGGACCTCCTCGGAAATCGCGGCGGCCACGGCCGGCACCGCTTCGGCCGACTTCGCGGTGACCGGCGTCGCCTTCGATTCCCGCGAGGTCGAGCCCGGCCATCTGTTCGTCGCGCTGAAGGGCGAGGCGACGGACGGCCATCTCTTCCTCGACAAGGCGTTCGCCGCCGGCGCCGCCGGGGCGATCGTCGGCGCCGAAACCTCTTATCCCCATGTCCGGGTCGCCGACACCAATGAAGCGCTCGACGCGCTCGGCCGCGCCGCACGAGCCCGCACCTCGGCGCGGATCTGCGGGGTCACCGGTTCGGTCGGCAAGACGGGGACAAAGGAAGCGCTCTACGCCGCGCTCGACCGGGCCGCGCCCGGCCGGGCGCATCGCTCGGTCAAGAGCTACAACAATCATGTCGGGGTGCCGCTGTCGCTGTCGCGAATGCCCCGCGAGACCGAGTTCGGAATCTTCGAGATGGGCATGAACCATGAGGGCGAGCTTGCAGCGCTCACCCGCCTGGTCCGCCCGCATGTCGCGATCGTCACCGCCATCGCTCCCGCCCACCGCGAATATTTCGCGAGCGACGAGGCGATCGCCGACGCCAAAGGCGAGATATTCGAAGGGCTCGAGCCGGGCGGCACCGCGCTCATCCCCTGGGATTCGCCGCATCGCAACCGGCTGATCGCGGCCGCGGCGCCTCATGCCGGCCGCATCCTCACCTTCGGGCTGACCGAGGGCGCCGACATCTTCGCGCGCGACGTGGTGCGTTCGGCGCGCGGCGGCTCGCTGGTGACAGCGATGATGCCCGAGGCCGAGCTAACCTTCACCATCTCGCAGGCGGGCGACCATTGGGTTTCGAACGCGCTGGCAGTGCTCGGCGCGGTCGAGGCGATGGGCGGCGACCTCGCCGCCGCCGGCCTCGCTCTGGCCGATCTGCCCGGGCTGAAGGGCAGGGGCGAGCGCCGCACCATTTCGGCCGACGGCGGCGAGGCCCTGCTGATCGACGAGAGCTACAATGCCAATCCGGCCTCGATGGCGGCGACCTTGAAGACGTTCGGCGAGGAAAAGGTGCGCGGCCGACGGATCGCGGTGCTTGGCGGAATGCGCGAGCTCGGTGAGGGCTCCGCCGATTTTCATGCCGGCCTCGCCGACCCGCTCGCCGCGGCCCGGGTCGATTACGCGATCCTGGTCGGCGACGAGATGGCCCCGCTGGCGAAAGCGCTTGGACAAATGGTTAAAATAGAGCATGTGCCCGACACGGCGTCCGCCATCCCTCTCGCCAAAGGCGGGATCGGCCCGGGCGACGCGATACTCGTCAAGGGATCGAACTCCATCGGACTTGCCGCCCTCGTCGAGGCGCTGGCGAGCGGGAAAGACTGATGTTTCTTTGGATCGCCGAACGGCTTGGCTTCCCCGGGGTGCTCAACCTCATCCGCTACATCACGTTCCGCGCGGGCGCGGCGACGGCGACCGCCTTGTTCATCGGCCTGCTGATCGGGCCGAAGTTCATCGGCTGGCTTCGGGTGCGCCAGGGCAAGGGCCAGCCGATCCGCGAGGACGGGCCGCAAAGCCATCTGGCCAAGCGCGGCACGCCGACGATGGGCGGGCTGATGATCCTGACCTCGCTGACCGTCGCGATGCTGCTCTGGATGGACTTCCGCAACACCTATATCTGGGCGTGCATGTTCATCACGATCGGCTTCGGCGCGATCGGCTTCCTCGACGATTATGACAAGGTCACCAAGGGCAGCCACAAGGGCGTGTCCGCCCGGGCGCGGCTGCTCGCCGAGTGCGTCGTCGCCCTGATCGGGGTCGGGATCATCACCTGGGGCGCGGGCACCGAGCTCTACATCCCCTTCTACAAGGGTCCGGTGATCGATCTCGGATTCTTCTACGTGGTGTTCGGCGCCTTCGTCGTCGTCGCCTTCGGCAATGCGGTCAACCTCACCGACGGACTCGACGGCCTCGCCTCGATGCCGGTGATCATCGCCAGCCTTGCCTTCCTGATCTTCTCCTATCTGGTCGGCAACGCCAAGTTCGCGACCTATCTCGGCATCCCCTATGTCCACGGAGTCGGCGATCTCACCATCATGTGCTCGGCGATGGTCGGGGCCGGCTTGGCCTTCCTGTGGTTCAACGCGCCGCCTGCGGCGGTGTTCATGGGCGACACCGGAAGCCTCGCGCTCGGCGGAGCGCTCGGCGCGATCGCGGTCGCCACCCAGCACGAGATCGTGCTCGGGATCGTCGGCGGCGTGTTCGTGGTCGAGGCGATGTCGGTGATCATCCAGGTCTTCTTCTACAAAAGGACCGGCAAGCGAGTCTTCAAGATGGCTCCGATCCACCATCATTTCGAGCAATTGGGCTGGTCCGAACCCACCGTGGTGATCCGGTTCTGGATCATCGCCTTCGTCCTCGCCCTCGCCGGCCTTTCGACGCTGAAGCTGCGGTGATCACCAGCCCCGCCTTCGCCGGAAAAAGCTACGCCGTCCTCGGCCTCGCCCGCTCGGGCGCGGCGACGGTCGAAGCCTTGCTCGCGAGCGGCGCGACGGTGATGGCCTGGGACCAGAATGAGGCGGCTAGGGACGCTCTAAATTCCTCCCCTGCAAAGGCAGGGGAGGAATTTATTCGCCTCGCCGACCCCCTCGTCACCTCGCTCTATGGCTATTCCGGAATCGTCGTCTCGCCCGGAGTGCCGATCAACCGCCACCCGATCGCCCGCCGGGCGCGCGAGTCGAACGTGCCGTTGATCGGCGACATCGAATTGTTCGCGCAGGCGCGATCCAGCCTGCCGGCGCACAAGGTGGTCGGGATCACCGGCACCAACGGCAAGTCGACCACCACCGCGCTCGTCCACCACATCCTCCAGACCGCAGGCGTGCCGAGCCTGATGGGCGGCAATATCGGACTCCCGATCCTGTCGCAGGATCCGCTGACTCCCAATGCGAACGGGGTCGGCGTCTATGTGCTCGAGCTGTCCTCCTACCAGATCGACCTCACCCACAGCCTCGATTGCGACGTCGCGGTTCTGCTCAACCTCACCCCCGACCATCTCGACCGCTATGACGGGATCGACGATTATGCCGCCTCCAAGGCGCGATTGTTCGCGATGCAGTCGCCCGACCATGTCGCGGTGATCGCCACCGAGGACGATTATACGAGGGCGATTGCGGGCCAAATCGCGGGCGCCAGGGTGCTGGTCGCATCGAGCCAGATCAAGGACCAGTCGCGCTGGCCATCGCTGCAGGGGCCGCATAACGCCCAGAATGCCGCCGCGGCGGTGGCGGTGGCTCGGGCGCTCGGAGTGCCGGACGATGCGATCGCCCTTGGCCTCTCTTCCTATCCGGGCCTGCCGCACCGGATGGAGCGGGTCGCCGAGAAGAATGGCGTCCTGTTCGTCAACGACAGCAAGGCGACCAACCCGGATTCGACCGCTCCGGCGCACGGCGCCTATCCGGCGATTCACTGGATATTGGGCGGGCGCCCCAAGTCCGACGATCTCGATCCTTGCAAGCCCTATCTGGACCATGTCCGCGCTGCCTACACGATCGGCGAGGCCGGGCCGATGTTCGCGGCTTTGCTGCGCGGCCAGGTCCCGGTCGAGGAATGCGTCATCCTCGACCGAGCGGTCGGAGCGGCCGCTGGCGCGGCCAAAGCGGGGGAGGTCGTTTTGCTCTCGCCGGCCTGCGCCTCGTTCGACCAGTATAGGGATTATGAAGCGCGCGGGGCTGCGTTCCGAGCGGCGGTGGAGGCATTGTGAGCAATTTCGTCGAGCAGCTGAAGAGCAGGAGCGCCAACCGGCTCGGCCGGTCGGACCGGAGCGCGCTCGGGCGCTGGTTCTGGGAGATCGACCGGGTCCTGCTGTTCATGGTCGCGATGCTGATCGCGATCGGCCTGATCGCGGTCGCCGCCGCCTCGCCAGCCGCCGGCCAGCGTTATTCGGGCGCCGGGGTGACCTTCGCCCCGCTCCATTATTTCTACCGCCAGCTGATCTGGATCTTCGCTGCGGTGCCGGTGATGGTCGCCGTGTCGATGCTGCCGCGCGAGAAGGCGCGCCGGATGTGCCTGATCGGCACGATCCTCTTCACCTGCCTCCTCTTCCTGGTGCCGGTCTTCGGGGCCGAGGTGAACGGCGCGCGGCGCTGGCTGGGATTCGGATTCGCCCAGTTCCAGCCGTCCGAATTCCTCAAGCCGATGTTCATCGTCTCGACCGCCTGGCTGCTCTCGCTCAAGAAGCAGGACGAGAGCCTGCCGGTGGTCCCGCTGTCGGCGGTGCTGACCGGCCTGATCGCCCTGCTGCTGATGCAGCAACCCAATTTCGGTGAGACAATCATCTTCGCCACCGCCTGGGTGATGCTGCTCACTTTGTCCGGCGCTCCGATGCGATTCCTGATCTTCCTCGGCATTGGAGCCGTCGCGGTCGTCATCCTGGCCTATTTCTTCTATCCGGTCGCCCACATCCGAATCGACGCCTTCCTGTTCGAGCATGGCGACAATTATCAGACCGAATCCGCGCTTCGCACGCTCACCGCGGGCGGGCTGTTCGGCTCGGGGCCGGGCGCCGGAACCCACAAGTTCCTGCTCCCCGAGCCCCATACCGACTATATCTTCTCGGTGATCGGCGAGGAATTCGGGATCATCGCCTGTCTCGCGATCGCGGTGATCTACCTGGTCATCGTCGCCCGCGTGCTGATCCGACTGCTCCACGAGGACGACCAGTTCGTCGTCCTCGCCGCCGCCGGCCTGGTCACCCAGTTCGGGCTGCAGGCGCTGATCAACATGGCGGTCAACGTGCAGATCGCTCCGTCCAAAGGCATGACCCTGCCGTTCATCTCCTATGGCGGCTCTTCGATGATCGCACTGTCGATCGGGATGGGCCTGCTGCTCGCCTTCACTCGCCGCAATCCGTATCTGCACCGCTCGCCTTATGTCGTGAAGTGGAGCGGCCGGTGAGCCTTTCGCGCCATTATGTGCTTGCCGCCGGGGGGACTGGCGGACACATGATTCCGGCCCATGCGCTGGCCGAGGAGCTGATCCGCCGCGGCCATCGCGTCGCCTTGGTCACCGACGATCGCGGCGCCCGGATTCCGGGCCTGTTCGAGGGCGTCCAGGTCCACATCCTGCCGGCGGGCAGGCTCGCCGGCGGTCCCGCGGGCTGGCTGAGGGCGACCCGCAGCATCATCACCGGGCGGGCGATGGCGTCCCGGCTCTACGAGACGTTCAAGCCCTCGGCGGTGATCGGCTTCGGCGGCTATCCGGCGCTTCCGGCCTTGCTCGCAGCGCGCCGCGACCGGATCCCGGCCCTGATCCACGAGCAGAATGCGGTGCTCGGCCGAGTCAACCGGCTGATGGCCGGCCGGGTCGACGCGATCGCCACCGCCTACGGCCATGTCGACCGGCTCAAGCCACGGCTGCAGCCCAAGGTGCATCTCGTCGGCAACCCGGTCCGCGAAGAAGTGCTCGCGCTTCGCGAACAGCCCTATCCGGCGCTCGGCGAGGACGGAATCTTCCGGCTGCTGGTCACCGGCGGGAGCCAGGGCGCCACGATATTGTCGCGGGTCGTTCCGGACGGGCTCGGCCTGCTCCCGGAGCATTTCCGCCGCCGGCTGCAGGTCACCCAGCAATGCCGAGCCGAGGATATCGAGCAGGTCCGCGCCCATTATGCGCGGCTCGGAATCCCGGCCGACCTCGCCACTTACATCACAGACATGCCGGACAAGCTCGGCTGGGCGCATCTCGTAATCGCCCGCGCCGGCGCCTCGACCATCGCCGAGCTGACCGCTGCCGGCCGTCCGGCGATCCTGATCCCGCTGCCTTCGGCGACCGACGACCACCAGACCGCCAATGCCCGCGAGATGGCCAAGGCCGGCGGCGCGCGGATGATCGCGCAGAGCCGGTTCAACGCGATCGAGCTCGCCAAGCAGATGCAGAAGCTCGGGCTCGAGCCGGTCGCGCTCGCCACCGCCGCCGAGCGCGCGCGCTCGGTCGGCCATCCCGACGCAGCGGCCCGCTTGGCCGACCTGGTGGAGCGGACCGGCAAGGATCTCGGCGGCGACGCATTGGCGGCCGAGGAGCTGGTGCTTCGTCCCTATCCGTCGGGGGCGTTCGCATGAGGGGTGTCGGCACCGACATCGGAACGATCCATTTCATCGGCATAGGCGGCATCGGCATGTCCGGCATCGCCGAGGTGATGCACATTCTCGGCTACAAGGTGCAGGGATCGGACCTTGCCGAATCCTATGTCGTCGACGGGCTTCGCAAGGCGGGAATTCCGGTCGCGATCGGCCAGAGCCCGGAAAATCTCGCGGACTCCGCGGTGGTCGTGGTTTCGACCGCGATCCGCAAGGACAATGTCGAGCTGGTCGCTGCCTATGAGAAGAGGATCCCGGTGGTTCGCCGCGCCGAGATGCTCGCGGAGCTGATGCGGCTGAAAT
>JAQGLD010000511.1 GCA_028293055.1 Alphaproteobacteria bacterium | reverse complement strand
GGATGAAAGGGGATTTCATGCCATTTTTGGGGATTTGACGGTATTTAGAGAGGGTTCTACCGCCAATTCGTGGTTTGTTCTACCCCCTGTTCGGGGCTTGTTCCGCGTTGAAAAGCCTGTGGATAAGAGTGTTGGCGAAAGCAAGGGCCTCGGGACCTGGTCGAGTACGATGGAGTCGCGGTCGCCGGGGGCCGAGTCGCCTCATCCCGTCATCCCCGCGAACGGAGACCCAGTGCAGGCTCGGAGCAGGCACGCCGTTAGCGCATGACGGTACGCAGCTTACCGTAGCGCAAACGAGCGGATGAACCTTTCACCGGACACAAGCTACCTATCAGCGGCCCTGCCCGGCGGGTGTGCTGGCGTTGGTATCCGCATTGCCCGGCGCGACCCCGAGCTCGGCGAGCGGCTCCTTGGGCGCCGCGAGGTTGAGGGCGTCGGTCGGTGCCTGGCCATTGGCCTGGCGCTCGAGCCCGTTGGCGGTCAGGGTCGGCTCGTTGCTCGGGCGGGCGATGATGGTCGCCAGCAGGACCAGGATGAAGACGAAGGCAAGGCCGGTCAGGCCGATGCGGACGCGTTGCATGAATTCGACGGTCTCCCACCCCTCTCGCGACCGTGGTAACGTAAGGCATCGGCCTTGTCGAACCTCTACCGGAAGTTTGCGGGGTTTCGAGCAAATGGCTTGACGTCGGATGCTGCACTAGCGAAGGATTGTTGCCATGCAAAAGACTCGCCTCCTCGCCGCCGCCGCCCCAGTCGCGGCCCTGCTCTCTCTCGCCGCGTGCAACAACAAGCCGACCGAGATCGTCGGCGGCCCGGACGATCCCCAGGCGGAGGCGCTGAAGCACGCGCCCAAGGTCGCGCCGCCGCCGATGATCCAGGCGAGCCGCACCTATCGCTGCAAGGACAACAGCCTGGTCTATGTCGATTTCTACACCGACAACAGCGCCCAGGTGCGCACCAAGAAGGACGGTGAGGCGGTCAAGGTGACCGGCACCGACGGCAAGCCCCCCTTCGCCGGCGGCGGCTATTCGGTCAGCGCCAATGCGACGACGATCGACTTCACCGCTCCGGGCAAGGGTTCGCAGAGCTGCAAGGCCTGAGCCCTATTTTCCACCGCGCTTGAACAGCCGGCCGGAGCCTCGCTCCGGCCGGCTTTTTCGTGGGGCCGTCATCCCTGCCCCCTTTCGTGGTTCAGGCGTGCTCCCCCATCATCGCCGCCACCCGCCGCTGCATCTCGTCCTCCGGAATGTCCTCGACATGGGTGGCCAGCGTCCAGCGGTGGCCGAACGGATCGACCAGGGTGCCGGTGCGGTCGCCATAGAATTGGTCCGCGACCGCACTTTCCTCGGTTGCTCCGGCGGCGATCGCTTTGGCGAAGGCGGCGTCGACGCCTTCGAGATAGATCATGAAGCTCGCCGTCGTGCCGCCGCGGCTCTTCGGGCCGAGCAGGCCGCGATCGGGCCATTCGTCGGACAGCATCAGCATCGAGTTCCCGATCCTCAGCTCGGCATGGCCGATCTTTTCGCCCATCGGCAGGCGCAGCTCCTCGGTCGCTCCGAACGCCTCGACATACCAGCGAATCGCCTCGGCCGCGGGCGAGACGATGATGTAAGGCGTAAGGCTATGATATGCGTCCGGAATCGCATTCACGCTCATTTTCGGGCTCCTCACGATGAGAACAAAAGGTGATCATTGGTACACCCGCCTTTGCTTTCGACAAAGCGGAATCGGTCGCTGATCACGGAGCTTCCAAACCGGGAGCACAGACCGTAACAGGCCGGCCATGACCGGATCCGCAATCATTCCGGAGGTCGTCGCAGAGCACGGCCTCTCTCCCGACGAATATCGGCGCGTGCTTCACGCCCTCGGCCGCGAGCCCAACATCACCGAGCTCGGAATCTTCTCGGTGATGTGGTCGGAGCATTGCAGCTACAAATCGTCGCGGCTCCATCTCGGCAAGCTTCCGACCAAGGCGCCGTGGGTGATCCAGGGCCCGGGCGAGAATGCCGGAGTGATCGACATAGGCGACGGCCCCAATGGGACAAAGCTTGCGGCCATCTTCAAGATGGAGAGCCACAACCACCCCTCCTATATCGAGCCCTATCAGGGCGCCGCGACCGGGGTCGGCGGGATCCTTCGCGACGTCTTCACGATGGGCGCCCGGCCGGTGGCCAATCTCAACGCGCTTCGCTTCGGCAGGCCAGACCATCCCCGCACTCGCCACCTGATTGCCGGAGTGGTGTCGGGGATCGGCGGCTACGGCAATTGCGTCGGAGTCCCGACGGTCGGCGGCGAAGTCAATTTCCACCGCGCCTATGACGGCAATATCCTGGTCAATGCGATGACCGTCGGAATCGCCGAGCAGGACAAGATTTTCTATTCGGCCGCCGCCGGAACCGGCAATCCGGTCGTCTATGTCGGATCGAAGACGGGCCGCGACGGAATCCACGTCGCGACCATGGCCTCGGCCGACTTCTCCGAGGACAGCGAGGAGAAAAGGCCGACGGTCCAGGTCGGCGATCCGTTCACCGAGAAATTGCTGATCGAGGCGTGCCTCGAATTGATGGCGTCCGACGCGATCGTCGCCATCCAGGACATGGGCGCCGCCGGCCTGACCTCATCCTCGGTCGAAATGGCTTCGAAGGGCGGGGTCGGGCTCGAGCTGGACATGAATGCGGTGCCCTGCCGCGAGGAGGGCATGACCCCCTACGAGATGATGCTGTCGGAGAGCCAGGAGCGGATGCTGATGGTCCTCAAGCCCGGCCGCGAGCCCGAGGCGGAAAAGATCTTCCGCAAATGGGAGCTCGATTTCGCGGTGATCGGGAGGGTCACGGACACCGGCCATCTCGTGCTCAAGTGGAACGGCGAGACCGAGGCCGACATCCCGCTCGCGCCGCTCGCCGACGACGCTCCGCTCTACGACCGCCCCTGGGTTCCGACCCCGAAGCCGGCGCCGCTCGGCGATGTGCCCGAAAGCAGCGACATCGCAGCCGACCTGCTCAAGCTGATGGCGTGCCCGGATCTCGCCAGCCGGCGGTGGATCTGGGAGCAATATGACCACATGGTCGGCGCCGACACCGTCCAGCGGCCGGGCGGCGATGCCGCCGTGGTCCGGGTGCACGGCACCGACAAGGGCCTTGCCATCACCACCGACGTGACTCCGCGCTACTGCCTCGCCGACCCGGTCGAGGGCGGCAAGC
>JAQGLD010000352.1 GCA_028293055.1 Alphaproteobacteria bacterium | reverse complement strand
TCTTTTCAGGCGCCCGCCTCGCATTACGCGCCCGCAAAGCTCCGCTGAAACCCGGACGCGGGTCGGTGCTCGGCATCGGTCAGCCGGGGTGATGCATTTCTCGGCGCCTGACGGAGGCTTGCTTTGTGACGCGCAGCGCCCGGTCGAGGACCGCAACGCGCTGCAAATCAGCCAGACCATTCAATCCATTCGCGAACAGGATCTGGGGCAGGGGGTCGGGAGCGCCGGCCGGGCAGCGAGTCCGGGCCCGCAGCTCGCAATACCCGCGCTGCTCGCCGCGCGGGCAGTTGTTATTTCTGGCTCCGTGCCCACGAGCGGAGCGAGATTCGTCTCCGGGTTTATCCATTATGGACCATGCTCGGAAATTGCCTATCATCATTCCCGGGTCGGCGGCGATCTCCCTCCGCCTGTTACCACGGGAGGCCTTCCGGGACCCCACTCGCCGCCGGCCCACCTTCGCACAGTCTGCAGTTGCGTCACCGCGTCCGAATTCGTCCCGAGCTCGGCTTTTGGCGCGAGGAGCAGCTCTCCGATCGGGTCGCGGCTGCACGGCTGAACGACTGGGCTGCTCGCCTGATGACCGACACTTTACGAATTTGCCCGGCTGTCGCTCGCGGGGGAAGGGTGGCGCGAAGGTCTGCGCGCTGGGGTGAGCGAGCTGGGCGCAGAAGCCGCACCAGCTGTGGCCGCAAGACAGCCGGTCCAACAAAGGAGAGGAGTGGACCAGCGACAAAGTCGGGTTCCCGCCCGTCTTCGGGATGAGAAGCGGCGGGCGTCGTCGCTGGCCCACGACGACGTTATCGTCGATCTCACCTGTGTCCATCATGGAGGATCCCGGAATGGATGCCTGGCTATCATTCACCGCAGAACCCGATCGAGCTGCTCGCCGGCCTCGAAATTCGGGCAACCGGCGCGCTGAGTGAACTGGAACGTACCACCAACGAGGCGCAAGGGCGGCCCTAAACCAGGGCAATCTAGGCTGCGGGGGCCTGAGGCGGGGCAATCTGGTTCAAGTAAGCGGAAACATCGTCGATGCATCGCGTCGAGCAGGCCAGATAGCCGTCCGGTCGAACAAGATAGAGACGGTCCCCCAGATCTGGCCCGATCCTCGATTCGACCAGCCGGGCGAGCGGTGCCGGCAAAGCGTTAGCGATGATGTCCGAAGAGGCGAAAAGCTGGAAGTGCGGGGTCGCCCTGATTCCTGAGGGGGCACCTTCGAGAGCGGGTCGATAGCGCTCGCCCGCTGTGTAACCGTCGCCATGAATCTCCACCCCGTTCAGCGGTCCCGCCGGATATCCGACCGACACTTGGGTCATCGTGTCCGCAAACGCATGCTTCACGGAAGCCAGGCCCAGCATCACGTGGCCGACGGCATTTCTCACCGTTCGTGCGACCGGATTCTTCAGCGTTCCCACTACGGTCAGGCGCTGTGCCGACTTGAGGACCTGGTCGCCGACAAAGCTTCGCTCGAGGCTGTAGCTGTCCAGGAGCGTTTCGCGACACTCGCCGCCGACCACCAGCGCAAGCTTCCACGCCAGGTTGAACGCATCCTGCATGCCGGTATTCATGCCCTGGCCGCCGGCGGGGCTGTGGACGTGCGCGGCGTCGCCAACGAGGAAGGCGCGTCCCCATCGATAATTGGAGACCTTGCGTCCGTTGATGCGGAAACCTGCGAGCCAGATCGGGTCATGCGCGGTCATGCCGGGCGGTCCGCGCCGCTGAATGACGGCTTGGACCTGCTCTAGCGTCGGCGTCGGTGGGTGCGCTTCACCAGAAGGCGGCAGATCGGCGATCAGGCGGTAGCGACCTGGAGAGATCGGAAAGATAACGAACGCGCCATCCTTGTGCCAGTAGACCGACGCTTCGCTGTCGGGGCACGGATAGCCCCGCATATGCACGTCGGCGAGCATCCAGTCGCTGGGCATCGTTTCGCCGGTGAACGGCGCGCCTACGGTATGGCGAACGAGGCTGTGCGCGCCGTCGCAGCCGATCAGCCACTCCGCGGACACCAGATCGTCACTGCCGTCGCTTTGCAAGAGCGTGGCTGTGACACCGTCCAACTCGCAGCTGAAGTCGGTGACCTCGACGCCGCGCTCGACCGTCACCCCAAGCTCGGCGAGATACTCCTCGAGCAGGCGCTCGGTATCTGCCTGAGGGATCATCAGGCCGAAGGGAAACGGCGTATCGACAGCGCCCATATCCACCCGGCCGATCAGCTTGTCGCCGGCGATGAAGTTCACGGCCTGAGCCTTGAAACCGGCCGCGATGAATCGCGCTGAGCCAGGACCGCGTTCGAGGAGTTCGAGCGTCCTCGACCAGAGTACCAGAGCCTTTGATTTGTCAGTGCGTTGCGGCGCCTTGTCGACGATCCGGACGGAGACGCCGTAACGCGCCAATTCCGCCGCCATGGTGAGGCCGACAGGCCCGGCGCCCACGATCAGAACCTGGGTGTGCATGATCTTGGCTTCCATGGTTTTGTGCTTGATGCAGCACAGGCTCGCGGTCGTGAGGATATGGACCAGTAATGCGCTCGCGCGAGGTCCAGCTCCATGCCATGCAGGAGCACAGACTCCTTGTCGACCACCTCTTTGGTCACGAACAGATAGGGCGTGACATGGCGGACGATCGGGCGGCCCGGCGTTACATTCGAGGTGATGCCAGGGTCTGGCCCCTAATTAAAGCCGGTCTGATGACTGGGGTCACAAGCGGGCGCTTTGACGCCGCGTTTAGCAACCGATTGCATTTCACCAAGCCTATAAAGCCCCTGCCGCGAACGGCCAATCCCGGTCGTCGCGGGCGCCGTCTGTTTAGCGCGACAGCGGACATTTACGGATTGGCGCACGGGAGGAGCCGGCGCCCGACGCCGAGGAAATAGCATGGGGTCTGATCAATCTCTTTCACGGTGCCGCCGCCAAGCGCTCGACGCGGATCGACCACGCCGCCGAAGAGATACGCTGCCTGATCGCGTCCGCTGGCCGCTCAAAGATCCATTCCAGCGAGCTCGGGGCGGAGGTCGCGCGGGCGCAGGCCGCTTGAGCTGCCATGCTCGCCCGTCGCTGAGAAGGGCCTAAAATGGTTGCGGCCACGCCGTGAAACCGGGAATGGCCAGGGAGCGTTTCGGGCCCATGCCCCTCTACTTCTTCCACATACATAACTCGCATGGCGGTGCGGAGGACGACGAAGGCATGGAAGCGAAAAGCCTGTCCGAAGCGCGCGAGAAGGCTGTGGCCGGGGTTCGATCGCTGCTCAGTGCGGAGGCCGCCAACGGCGAGATCAATATCGCGGGCCGGATCGACATCGCCGATGGCGGAGGCAAGGTGTTGCTGTCGGTTCCGTTCGCAGAGGCTGTTGCCGTCAAAGGCCTGTAGATATTCGCCCTGTTCGTCGCGCGTTGGCGAGATCGCTGACCAGGAGGTTCGCAGGCGTCTTTCGAAATTGGGCAATCTTGGAGGCGGAATAAATCTGCTGCTCGACTCCTATGCGCGCCAGATCGATCATTCTCTCGGCCGTCGCATCCGGATCGATGGCCGAAATGCCGGCATCCCCGAACCGCTGGAACAGGTGCAGATCCGTGTCGGCTACGCCCAATTGGCCGGCGAAGACGGGCTTCGCTGGGAGGCTTTCGGGATGCGCTCCTCTCGCTTGGTCCGAGATATGTGCGACCGCCTGAAGCGTCAGGCTTTCGTTAGAGTAGGTAGGCGGATCTGAGCCGCTCGATCATCGTCCCGCGCGTCATCTCAATCTTGAACTGCTTGGGGTCGAACGCTCCGTCCCTCTCGAGCGTGCCGACGAACGCCTGCATGTCGCCTTTGACCTTGTCGGGCAGCGCGTGGCGCTCCTCGGCGGTCAGCAGCTGCAGCAGGCGAGCGACATCGTTGCGGTGCTTCTTGACGTCGCGCTCGTCGATTTTCTGGCCCTCGGCGCGCCGTCGGCTGAGATCGAGCCAAGCCTTGGCTTTGAACGGGATGATCGCTGCCTCGTCAAGGACGGGAATGCCGTCGATGACCCGAACCATGGACTGCAGGAATCGGTAATAATCCTCGTCGAGCAGGATCGCGGAGAGGCTTGCAGCCTCCTCGTCGATCGGCAGGGGCGTCAACTGGCTGCCCTCGGCAACAGTGAGGCCTTCGGGTGCGCGCGAGAACAGCTCGAGCATCGCGGGAAAGCCTGGCTTGGCGGGTCTCTGGAACCGATAGAGGATGCGCTCGCCCTCGCTGCGCTCACGGACCTGATATTCGCCTTCCTCGACGAACGACCAGAATAGCTCCGAAAATGCCGGATCGAGCGCCTCGACGATGAGGACGATGTCGAGGTCTTTGGTCGCCCGGAAATCGAGGCCGACATCGGCCATGATGAGCTCGCATGCTGCGCCGCCGATCAGGACATATTGATGATCATGCCCCGCGAAATGCTTGCGGAAGCGATCGATGCCTACGACCATCCGAACGGCTCCAGAAGCTGTTCTGCTGCCTGCGCGACGCGTTCGTCCCTCGCATGACGCGTGCTGAGGTGGAGGGAGAGGGGGTCGACCACTCCCTCCCGCGCAAGCACGGCCGGGTCATAGCTCCAGGTCTCGAGTTCGATGCGGGCCTCGTCGAAGCGGGTTGCGGCGCCCTCGTCCAGTGCCAGCGAGAGCGTCTTCCAGCGCACCGCCGCGATGGCGCGGCATGCGATGCGCGGTGTCGCGAGCATCGTGTAATGCGCGAGTGCGCTTTCCCCCGATCGCGGGGCGATCTGCTCGTCGAGAAGGCCGCGGACGGTGCGGACCTTGCGGACCGGCGATTGCAGCCGGTCTTTCACCCGGTCCCAAAGGTCCGCTCCCTTGTGGAGCAGGAGCAGATGTCGCTGCCGGCCGACATGGCGCGCTTCGGCGATCTGCAGCGTCTCCAGTTCGTCGAGCGCCCTGGTCATGCTCATGATCGCGACTTGGAACCGCTCGGCGAGTTCGGTTAGGTTTGCGTCTTCGAGCGCTTCGCCCAGAAGCGCCGCGAGCAGGACGAGCTGGGCGGTGGGCGCCACCTTGTCGCCTGTTTCGGGTATAGCGCGTGCGCCCCGTTCGCGCCAGTCGAGCAGAACCTCCGGAATGTAGATCTGGCTGCCTGGCGAAAGAAAGCCGATCCGCCGTTCCACGAGTTGGCGGCGGACGGCGGCCGGAGCATGATCGAGAAGCAGGATGACGGGCTGGTTGCCAAGCTTGCGGCGCAGAATCTCACTATGCTTCACGAAATCCGCGGTATAGCCGATGCCCGGTCGCTGGTCCTTCCATGCCGCGAGGAGCAGGGGCCGGTCGAGCAGGGTTCCTTGCCACAGTTGATATCGATCCGTCAGGAAATTTGGCAGGCCGCTTGGCGCGATCGGATCGAGGTCCAGCCGCTCCCCGAACGCTGCGCGGACATATGCTTCGGCATCGGCCGCTTGAGTATCGCGGTTCCTATCGATATCCAACATCACAATGCGCATTTAACAATACTAATGTTAAATGTCAATCCAATGTTAGACGAGACGACTTGCTAACCTGTAGCTGCCTCGACCCTTTGGATCCGCCGAGCTCCGTCTCGCGGATCCCTGCCTGCTCCAGCGCGACCGGCGTTTGCCATCACTCGCACGCGGCTCCAGCTGGCGACAAAGTCGGGGGTGGTCGATGGCGCTCAAGCTGTGCTGATACAGCGCAACGAACTCGTGACCACTCGCCTCAATTTCGACCTTCCTTCATGCTCGGTGATCAGGTCGTCGAGTGACTTGCTGCCATCCGCACCGCCACGCAAACCGCAAAGCGCTCGGTCCGCTGCCGCCGGTGAAGCCGCGCCAGAACCGCCTCAGTAGCGATAACGTTTGGCTTGCGTCGCGCTGACGAGCGGCGACGACTCAAGGCGCAGGAGGAAATTGTTCGGGCAAGCTGACGGGTTCGAGTACGGCAAGCTGATCCGAGTCACGCCTGAGGAGGTTGCGCGGTTGGAGGCGGCAGGGGCGGGCCCCGATCATTTCGTCTCCCCGCAAGCAAACTTCGTCGCAACGGCGGGTGACGCGCCGGTTGGGCGAGAATAGCGCCCGGGACCATGCCCGCGCCCGACGACTCGGCTGAGGATCTCCTGGCAAAAGCCGGCACCTGTCGCCGGATAGCGCAGGGCATGGGCGGCGACCCGCTTGCCCTCTCGCTTATGGAGATCGCCGAGGAATACGAGGCGAGGGCCGCAGCGCTGGGACCGACCGTCATGGTCAATCCCGATCGTCCGGTTTGAAAGGGCCTATCGGCAACTGCCGCAGGCCTTAAGCCGAGAGCTCAGCGGCCGCTTGGGCGATAGCCGTCTCTATGCGGTCGAGGTCGGCTTCCTCGATGCAATAGGGCGGCATGGCATAGACCGTGTTACCCAGCGGCCGCAGGAGCATGTCGTGCTGGTGGAAGAAGGCCATCAGCCTGGGCCCGATGTCCGACAGATAGCGGGCGGGGCCGTCGCCGATTTCCATCGCGATGATCGTTCCGAGCGAACGCGGGTTGCGGATCCCGGGAAGGCGGGTGAGGGCCTCGAGGCGTTGCGCCTGTCGCTCGCTCAGTCTGGCGACGCGTTCGAGCACCGGTTCCTCTCGCCAGATCTCGAGGTTGGCGTTGGCGGCGGCACAGGCGATCGGGTTTGCGGTGTAGCTCGACGAGTGAAAGAACATCCGCGAGCGATCCTTGGAGAGATGGGCCTCGTAGATCGGCTCGGTCGCGAGCGTGACGGCGAGCGGGATCGAGCCGCCGGTAAGGCCCTTGGAGAGGCACAGCAGATCGGGCACGACCTGCGCCTGTTCGCAGGCCAGCAGGGTTCCGGTCCGCCCCCAGCCGGTCATCACCTCGTCGGCGATGAAGAGGACGGAGTGACGGCGACAGATCGCTCTCATCTCGGCAAGGACATGCGGCGGATAGATCAGCATCCCGCCGGCCCCGAGGATCAGGGGTTCCACAATGAAGGCGGCGGCGTCTCCCGCGCGGCAGGCGCTCTCGAGCGAGTCGAGACACTGCTGCTCGCGCCCAGGGGCAGGGAAGGGAATAGTCTCCACATCGAATAGCAAGGTCGCATAGGCGGCGTTGAACACGCCGCGCGCACCGACCGACATCGCGCCTATCGTGTCGCCATGATAGCTATGCTCCAGTACCAGGATCCGGTGTCTCGGCTCCGATCGGTTCGCCCAATAGCCGAGTGCCATCTTGAGCGCGACCTCGACCGAGGTAGAACCCGAGTCCGAGAAGAAGATTCGGGTAAGCTCGGCCGGCATGATCGTTCGGAGGCCGCG
>JAQGLD010000492.1 GCA_028293055.1 Alphaproteobacteria bacterium | reverse complement strand
GGCAGGACGGCCCGCAGATATGGGGAGCGCCAGGCCCGACACCATCCCTCGGCAGCTGGCGCCGCCCAACCCGTCGTCCCGGCGCATGTCCTGAGCGCCTTCCTTGCGAGCAGTCGAAGCGGCCGCCAGCGCCCTCCGCTCGCGAGGAAGGTTGAAACGATCCGTTCGGGCTTCCAAGGGACGCAATGTCGCGATGGGTCGGCGCGTCCGTGAAAGGCCTTGGTGAAGCGATCAGCGATCTTCGGGACAGTCGTCGGCCTCGCTCTGGCCGTCAGCTTGCTCCTCCGCAACGATCTGCGCGGGATTGGCGAGACCCTGCTCGGCGTCGGTTGGGGGATCCTGCTCATCGCAGCCCTTCACCTGCCCCAGACCCTGTTCGCGGTCCTCGGGTGGCGCGTGCTGCTCGAAGAGCCCCGCCCCCGGCTGTGGAGCGTCTACGGGATTCGGTGGGTCCGGGATTCGATCAACACGCTCTTGCCGGTGGCGAAGCTCGGCGGGGACGTGGTCCGGGTTCGACTGCTGTCGCGCCGCGGCACCCGTCTTCCCGCCGCCGCGGCCTCGACCGTCGTCGATATCTCGCTGGAAGTGACGACGCAGATCGCGTTCACGCTTGGCGCGGTGCTCGTGCTGCTCGCCGGCTCGCGCCTGAAGGACGCTTCGCAGCTGGCGATCGGCGCCGGTGCCGGCGGTGTGATCGCCGCCTTCGTCCTGATCGGCGCCCAGCGGCTCGGCGCGCTGAAGCTTGTCGAACGGCTGGCGGCACGCGGGGGCCGGTGGAGCCGGCTCGAGATGCTGTCAGGCCTGCACGGCGATGTCGAGGCGCTCTACCGGCAGCCAAAGCGGATCCTGTTATCGGCCGGATTGCATTTCACCGCCTGGTTCCTGGGGACGTTCGAGACCTACGCAGCGATCGAGCTGGTCGGGCTGCATGCCACGATTCGCGAGGCGCTGATCATCGAGGCGCTCGGCCACGCCGTCCGCGCAGCGGGATTCGCGATTCCGGGCGCGGTGGGCGTCCAGGAGGGCGGCTATCTGGTGATCTGCGCCATGTTCGGGATTGCCCCTCCGCAGGCGCTGGCGCTCGCATTGATCCACCGCATCCGGGAACTGATTCTCGGGCTTCCCGGCCTGCTGCTCTGGCACCGCATGGAGCGGCCTGGCGACAGGGTGGCGGCCTGATCGGCAGGACGGCCCCGGCATCGCCGGCCGGCCACGCGCAACACCCCGCGTAGCATGGCCAGGCACTGCGGGATGAAGACGACGCCTCGGGGCTTGCCGAACCAGCGAGGCGAAATCAGGCGCGTCGGTCGTCGGCCCACCACCCGCGCCGCGCCGCCCCCCGTCGCGCCCGGCCGATACGCTTCACGACCAGGCCGGCCAGCCCCATCAGGAAGCGGCTGGCAAGGATCTGACGAGGCCGGGGACGGAAGGGCGCGACTGCGCCGGCGCGCATTGGAACCAGCACCTCGGCTTCGAAGGCCTTCGCCAGCGCCGGGCTTCGCACCAGCGCGAGATACTCCTCCATCGAATAATAGCTCGGAAAATCGAAATTGGACGAGCCGAGCACGAGCAGCGAATCGTCGATCAGCATCGCCTTGAGATGCGACATCTCAGCCGTCAGCCGGACTGCGACGCCGGCGCGCTCGCACGCGGCCAGCAGGTAATTCTGCACCAGCGGCTTGTTGTTTGGCAGTGGGGTCAGCACCTCCACCGCGATCCCGCGCCGCGCCGCCGCGCCGAGATGGTCGATGAACGGGAAGGAGAGGTAGGGGCTGACCACGACGATCCCCCGCGTCGCCCGATCGATCGCTTCGAACAGAGGCACGAAGCCCGCATCGTTGGTCCGCCCGTCCAGGCAGCTCAGGTCGAGGTCCCCCGAGGACAGGTGCTTGAGGCGGGCGTCTCCCTGCCAGGTCGACTGGAAATCCGAGGCGAGGAAATCGGCGGCCTGGCGACCTTCGATTCGCAGCATCATGTCGTGCCAGGCGAAATTGTGATCGCTGAAGTTGAGGCCGCCAATATAGGCCACGTCGTCGGCGACGATCAGCTTCTTGTGGTTGCGCAGGCCGTAGACGAGCGGGTTGCCGCGCAGCGGGTTGGTGATGCGCACCCCCACTCCGCATTCCTCCAGCGTGCGAAACATCCCGGCCGTCGCGCGCACTTCGGCACGGAAGGCGGGGTCAGTCAGATAGCGCGGCGAACGGACGAAGCTGTCGTTCACCACCATCCGGGTGAAATCGTCGACGAGGATCCGGCGGTCCCGGGCCGGGCTGCGCTTCATTGCCTCGGCCACCGCCAGCCCGGTCGCATCCCCTTCGAAGGTCAGCGCCTGCACCAGGGCCCGCGAACCGGCCGCCGCCAGGTCGGATTCCGCACGCCGCCAGAATGTCTCCGAGCCGACGAGCAGCTCGTAGCGCGGCTGGTCGCCCGTCATGAGGCGGGGCAGCGGCCGGTCGGTCCCGGCGCGGCCGCCTCGCCCGTCGCGGCTCGGTCATCGGAATCATCTCTGTCCGGCGTCGGTCGGCAAGCGGCTTGCGGCATCGCGCCATAGAGCAGAAGCCGCCGCCGAGGCCCAGCACTATCCGCCGCGGTGGAGAGCGCCCGCGCCGCTCGCCCTTCCCAGGCCATCCCGGGCTCCGCCCATCCGTCATCCCGGCGAAGCATGTCCTGAGCGCCTGCCTTGCGGGCAGTCGAAGGGGCTGGGATCTCGGCTCGCCCGGGGGCCACGGCCGGTCGGGACAATATCCCGGCTTTCGCTCGGATGAGTGCGCGACTTTTGGCGACACCATCCTGAGCTCGCGGGCCTGAGCTCGCCGCGGGGACGTGGCGGAAGGTGTCCCTAATGCGCGCCGCCGAATGATTTCACCGCCTTGAGCTTGAACAAGGGCGTCGAATCCCGCCGCGAATAATCCTCGTGGACGAGCGGGGCGTCGAGCCGATGTCGGTAGTCGCTCGAGCCGACGCCCTCGAGCGTGCCGGTCAGCGCAAGGGTCTTGGTGAAGCTGTGCGTAAGAACCAGGGCGAGCGAGACATGACCCTCATAAAATGTCTGATAGGCACGACGGGGGCCGTCATAGGCAAGCTGGAGCTGGGCGATATCGCCCGGACGCTCGCCGTGCGCCGCCCCGCCATATTCGATCGCCGCATTTCCGGTGTAGCGGAACATCCCGCCGGTCCGCCGCGCGCCGCCTGGATCGACCGGAACCCGGCTGTCGAAGAGGTTTAGGCTGGCGCTCGCCTTGACACGGTGGAGCAGGGGCGTGGAAAGGTCGATCTCGGCCCCGCGGTCGCTGCCGTGGCCCGTGTTGAGCGTCGTGACTACATTCATGCCCGCCGGGTTCACCTGATAGGCCGAACCCCACAGCTGGCGGGTCTCGCGATCGTAGACGATCAGCCCGAGGTCGAGCTTGCCGCGATGATGGTGGAGGTTCGCCTCGAACGAATCGGTCGACTGGTCGCGCAAGGCGGGGTTGCCGACGCTTACCGACTGGAGTCCGGTGACGATCGGATAGGCGCGCAGGTTGTCGACATCGGCGCGGTCGATCCGCTTGCTGTAGCTCAGCGAGAGATCGAGAGTCTTGGCCAGCGGATGGTCGATGTGCAGCGTCGGGAACAGGTCGCTGCGCGTGGTCCTGGCCCCGCCCGGGCCGGAGAATTCGTGGCGC
>JAQGLD010000473.1 GCA_028293055.1 Alphaproteobacteria bacterium | reverse complement strand
CGCTCGCGCAGCCGCTGCGACGCCTGATCGAGTGGACCGCCGATTATTATCTCGCGCCCCTGGCCTCGGTGCTGCGCATGTCGCTCGCCTCGACCAGCGCACTCGAGCGCGGCCGCACCGTCACCGAATATCGCGCCACCGGCCTCGTCCCGGAGCGACTGACCCCGCAGCGATTACAGGCGCTCGAGCGGATCGGGGAGCGCCAGGGTCTGATCCGCGAGCTCGCCCTTGCCGCCGACGTCTCGGACGCAGTGTTACGCGGCCTGGTCAAGACCGGGGCGATCGAGCCGGTCGAAGTGTCGGTCGACGATCCCTATCCGCAGCCGCAGGCCGATTTCGCGCCTCCACGGCTCGAGCAGGCGCAGAGCGAAGCTGCGCAGCAATTCGTCGCGGCGGTCCGAGCCGAAGAGTTCGCACCCTTCCTGCTCGACGGAGTCACCGGTTCGGGCAAGACCGAGGTCTATTTCGAGGCGATCGCCGAAGCGATACGCCGCGGCCGCCAGACCCTGGTCCTGCTCCCCGAGATCGCGCTGACCGAGCCCTTCCTCAAGCGCTTCGCTGCGCGCTTCGGGCATGAGCCGGTCGCCTGGCATTCGGGCCTTCGCCAGTCGCAGCGCCGCCGCGCCTGGCGCTCGATCGCCACCGGCGAGGCGCTGGTGGTGGTCGGCGCTCGTTCCTCCCTGTTCCTGCCTTACGCGAAGCTCGGCCTGATCGTGGTCGACGAGGCGCATGAGACGAGCTTCAAGCAGGAGGAGGGAGTCCAGTATCACGCCCGCGACGTCGCGGTGATGCGGGCCAAGCTGGAGCATATCCCGATCGTCCTGGCCTCTGCCACGCCCGCGATCGAGACCCGGCAGATGGCCGAGATCGGGGTGTATCAGGAGGTCAAGCTTCCGACCCGCTACGGGGTCGCCGAATTGCCCGAGATCGTCGCGCTCGATCTGCTCGCCGATCCGCCGCCGCGCGGACGCTGGATCGCGCCGCGCCTCGTTGCCGAGATCGAGGCGAACCTGGCGCGCGGCGAGCAGAGCCTGCTCTTCCTCAACCGCCGCGGCTACGCGCCTTTGACCCTCTGCCGTCATTGCGGCCACCGCTTCCAATGCCCCAATTGCACCGCCTGGATGGTCGAGCATCGTCTCGTCCACCGCCTGGCCTGCCATCATTGCGGCCATGTCATGCCGCCGCCGCGCGCCTGCCCGGAATGCGAGGAGATCGATTCGCTGGTCCCGGTCGGCCCCGGAGTGGAGCGGATCGCCGACGAGGTCCGGGCGCTCTTCCCCGAGGCGCGCACCGCGATCGTTACCTCGGACACGATCTGGTCCCCGGCCAAGGCCGCCGAATTCGTCGGACGGATGGAGGCCGGCGAGATCGACATCGTCGTCGGCACTCAGCTCGTCACCAAGGGCTATCATTTCCCCAACCTGACTCTGGTCGGGGTGATCGACGCCGATCTCGGCCTGTCAGGCGGCGATCTTCGCGCCGCCGAGCGCAGCTTCCAGCAGATCGCCCAGGTCGCCGGCCGCGCCGGCCGCGGCGAGAAGCCCGGCCGGGTCTTCGTCCAGACCCACGAGCCCTCGGCGCCGGTGATCGAGGCGCTGATTAGCGGCGATTCCGAGAGCTTCTACGCCGCCGAGACCGACGCGCGGCGCGAGGCCGCGATGCCACCCTTCGGCCGGCTCGCGGGGATCATCGTCTCCTCCGAAGACCTGTCCGAAGCTGTCGAAACCGCCCGCCTGATCGGCCGCACCGCGCCGCGGGTCGAGAATATGGCTGTGTTCGGCCCCGCCCCCGCCCCGCTCGCAATGCTCCGCGGCCGCCACCGTCAGCGCCTCCTCGTCCACGCCGCCCGCGCGCTCGAGGTCCAGGACATCATCCGCGAGTGGCTCGGCAAGCTCGACTGGCCGCGCGGCGTTCGGGTCGCGGTTGATGTGGATCCGTACAGCTTCCTTTAGAGGGAAGAGCCACCCCCAACCCCTCCAGCCAGGGCTGGAGGGGTTGGGGGTGGCTCTTCTTCTTCACCGCTCGGCTCCCTTATCATCATCGCCGACCTCAGCGCGCTGCGAAGCCTGAAATCTGCATTTTCGGGTGACTCGAGACTCTTGCCGGGCGATACTTCGCAAATCGCGATGAGGAGGCCATGGTGCGTCCGGGTCCAGGAAGTGAATGGGGCAGTCTTGGCCTTCCGGTTCCGCATTGCGGCACCGCGGAGCTGCTGCACCTGGTCGAAGCGGATGTCGCTACCCTTCGCCACGGCTTCTACCGGACCGACGCGAAGGTATCGCATCACAGCCACGATTGCCCGACGCTGGTCTATGGCGTTGGCGGGCCGTGCCTGGAGACCAGCAATACGCAAGGGTCGATCAAGCGACGCCTGACCTATCATCCCGCCGGCTACGCGCACGCCCTCCACTATCTCGGCGATACCCACGTGCTGTCGATCGAGATCGATCCCGCGGTCGCGGCACGCCTCGAATGCCCCTCGCTGAGCACTGCCCTGCCGGCAACCGCCTACGACCTGGTATGGCGGGTCATCATAGACATTGCCGGCGAGGCTCCGACCGAGTCGATCCATGCATCTTTGCAGGCCCTGGTGGAGGCCGCCATCGGGTTCGCGCGGAGGCCGCCCTCGCCTCTCGTCCTGGCGCTGATCGGAGAGCTCCACAATCATTGGGAAAAGATCCCGAGCGTGGACCAGCTGTCCCGCAAATACGCGCTCTCCAAGCAATATATCTGCCGGGTGTTCAAGAAGGCGATGGGCGTCACATTGCAAAGTTATGCGGTGATCGTCCGGCTGGATTATGCTCGGGGATTGCTGTGGAGCACGGACCGGCCGATCGCCGAAATCGCGGCCGAGACCGGCTTCGCGGACCAGAGCCATCTCACCCGGGCGCTGACCGAGCATTCGGCCCGAACGCCGCTGCGGCTGAGATGGATGGCGCCCTGCCGGGAGAATTTCCCCGGAGCCTGGGTAGACGGGGCTTGGCGGGAGCGGCCAAGTCCCTCTGCCAGTTGACGGCCCTTCGTCGGCGAATTTTCCTTTCGGCCCGCCGATGGTTTACTCTGCTTCAATACCCGCATCCTTGCCGGCTCTAACTTGCCCCGAGCCTTTCATGACGAATGGCGCGGCGGAGGATAAAGGGTGGACGCGATGGCTTCGGGACTGAGGGACGGCGCCGGGCCACGCCTCCCGGCAACAGGGTTCTGACGTCGCGGTGGCCGGGCAATCTGGAGACCGAGACGCGGCGTCGACCGAGCCACCGCTCGCCCCGCCGGCGCGGAAGGGGGCCGAGGTCCGAGGCGGGCTCGGCGCATTGGCGAGCGCCGGCGGATTGGCCTTGCTGCTCGCAGTCTCCCCGACGCTTGCAGACCAGGGCTGCAGCCGAGGGCGCGTGGAGTCCGGCAATGCATGCACCTATCCCGAGCTGTGGCCGGTCTCGCCGGAATCGTCCTGCCCGGTGTGGCCACTGATGTGAACCAGCACGGCAGGGCAGGAGAAAACCCGGCCCATACTGGACACGCGGTGCAGAATCGCAGCGCTCGTTATCGATTGCGATTTCATCTCCGATCCCCGGGCTTGCCGCCTCAGCCGCCCTTCGCCTCCCGCTCGACCAGCGCAGCCTTGCGCTCCAGCCCATAGGCGTAGCCGCCCGGCGAGCCGTCGCCGCAGCGGGCGCGGTGGCAGGGGATGAGCACCGCGATCTGGTTCGAGCCGCAGGCGGTACCCGCCGCCCGCGCCGCGCCCGGCTTGCCGACGCGCGCCGCAAGCGCCGCATAGCTCAGGCTCTCGCCAGGCGGGATACGCGACAGCTCGCGCCACACCGCTTCCTGGAAGGCGGTACCGCGGACATCGAGCGGCAGATCGTGCGGCCGCTCCGGCGAGTTGACCGCCGCCACCGCGCGGGCGACGAGGTCGCTCATCGCGCCGCCGCCATGCTCGACGGTCGCATAAGGGAAACGCCTGCGCAGCGATTCCTCGCCCTCGTCGAACGAAAGGCGGCAAATGCCCTTGTCGGTCGCCGCGACCAGCATCGTGCCCAGGTCGGTCTCTGCGGTCGCCCAGCGGATTGTCTCTCCGCGGCCACCGCCCCGCCACGCGGAGGGAGTCATGCCCAGCCGCTGCCGGCTGTCGGCATAGAAGCGCGCCGGGCCCGAATAGCCGGCATCGTAGATCGCATCGGTGATCCGTTCGGTGCCGGCGAGCGCGCTCTCCGCCCGGCGCGCGCGGCGCTGCCGGTAATAGGCCGCCGGAGTCACTCCGGTGGCGCGCTTGAACACGCGGTGGAAATGGTGGGGCGAATAGCCGACCGCCTCGGCCAGCGTCTCGAGCGAAGGCGCCTCTTCGGCCTCGCCGAGCAGGGCATAGGCCCTGTCGAGCGCCGCGGCCTCGCGGCTGACCTCGTCGGGCAGGCAGCGCAGGCAGGCGCGATAGCCCGCGGCTCGAGCGGCCTCGCCATCGGCGTAGAAGATCACATTGTCACGCTTCGGCCGGCGCGCCGGGCAGCTCGGGCGGCAATAGATCCCGGTCGACTTGACCGCTCCGACGAGGCGGCCGTCCCACAGCCGGTCGCGCCGCTCGAACGCGGCCCAGGCCTGGTCTTGGTCGATCGTCGCGGTCACGTCCGCTTCTTCGTCCCTCGCGGGAAGGCAGGCAAGGCTCGCCATGATCAGTTCCTTTCGATGCGGGCAAGGAAGCAGCCATAAGCTGCATTATGGGCGTGGATTTCGGAGACATCGTCGCGCTCGAGCAGCGCGCGAATCCGCAGATCGGCCTCTCCCGGCAGCGCGATCAGCGCGTCGCGCAGCATTCCGGCGGAATCGAAGCCGCGCAGCCCGAGCGTCCGCGTGTCGAGATAGTCGGGCGCCTTGTCGTCATAGGCGGCGCGCTCGGCCGCTTCGCGGACATAGATTGCGTAGCGGGTGCGGAACGGAGTCGCGACGTCGTGCGAGACATGGCCGAGCAGGAGCAGCCGCTCGCCCGGCTCGGCATCGCGCAGCGAAACCCGGCAGGGAAATCCGCCGCGCGGCCCGGCAGTCACCGCCCGGGCGTTGCGCCGGGCGAGCTCCGCCCCATTCATGCCGAACAGCGGCTGGAACGGCTCGGGCTGCAATCCTTCGATCCTATAGGCCATGGTCGAATCTCCTTCGTTTCCAGCCTGCTTTGACCCAGGCTAAGGCGCGTTGCGTCCCGCGCCTTGCTTTCAAAGCCGAGCTCCGATCGGGCCTCGCGCGGGCGGCGCGAACGCCGTATTAACCACGCCTTTCACTGATCTTGCATCGCAGCAATGCGCCTGCTACGGCGCCCGCGACCCTGGCCGGGGCCGCCCTCGCGCGTGCCTCTCAACACGGGTCGAAACATGGGGTCTGCGCCGCCCACCCGGGAGGCGCCACGGCGCCCCATGATCTACATCAGGGAGTTACGGCGCGCGTGGAGATTTCCGGCGGCATTCAGGCAAGTCTCGCGGGTCGGTACGCTACCGCCTTGTTCGAGCTCGCCCGCGACGAACGGCAGCTCGAGCCGGTTGGCAACAGCCTCGGCGCGCTCAAGGCGGCGCTCGGCGAATCGGATGCGCTGCGCGCACTGACCACCAGCCCTTTGATCTCGCGCGAAGATGCGCTCAAGACGGTTCGCCTGGTCGCCGAGACGATGCAGCTCGATCCGATCACGACCAATTTCCTCGGCGTGCTCGCCCAGAACCGCAGGCTCGGCCAGCTCCCCAATGTGATCCGCGCCTTCAACCTGCTCGCGGCGCATCACCGCGGCGAGACCACCGCGGAGGTCACCTCCGCGCATCCGCTCGACGAGAGCCAGGTCGCTGCGCTCAAGACCAATCTCAAGACTCGCATCGGCCGCGACGTCGCGGTCGATCTCAGCGTCGATCCCGCCATTCTCGGTGGGCTCGTCGTCAAGGTCGGCTCGCAGATGATCGACGGTTCGATCCGCACCAAACTCAATAGTCTCGCTTTGGCGATGAAAGGCTGAAAATGGACATCCGCGCCGCTGAAATTTCCAAGATTATCCGCGACCAGATCGCCAGCTTCGGCACCGACGCCGAAGTCTCCGAAGTCGGCAAGGTTCTGTCGGTCGGCGACGGCATCGCCCGCGTCTACGGGCTCGACAATGTCCAGGCCGGCGAGATGGTCGAGTTCGCCAACGGCATCAAGGGCATGGCGCTTAACCTCGAGGCCGACAATGTCGGCGTCGTGATCTTCGGCACCGATTCCGAGATCCGCGAGGGCGATACCGTCCGCCGCACCGGAACGATCGTCGACGTCCCCGTGGGCAAGGGCCTGCTCGGCCGGGTAGTCGACGGGCTCGGTAATCCGATCGACGGGAAGGGCCCGATCGAGGGTGCCGATCGTCCCGAAAACCGGAGGCGCGTCGAGGTCAAGGCGCCCGGCATCATCCCGCGCAAGTCGGTCCACGAGCCGGTCCAGACCGGCCTCAAGGCGCTCGACGCGCTCGTCCCCGTCGGCCGAGGCCAGCGCGAGCTGATCATCGGCGATCGCCAGACTGGCAAGTCCGCGGTCGCACTCGACACCTTCATCAACCAGCGCGAGATCAACAAGTCCGGTGCCGAGAGCGAGAAGCTCTATTGCATCTATGTCGCCATCGGCCAGAAGCGTTCGACCGTCGCCCAGATCGTCCGCGCGCTCGAAGAGAATGGCGCGATGGAATATTCGATCGTCGTCGCCGCCACCGCTTCCGAGCCGGCCCCGCTGCAGTTCCTCGCGCCCTATACCGGCTGCACGATGGGCGAGTATTTCCGCGACAACGGAATGCATGCGGTCATCGTCTATGACGATCTCTCCAAGCAGGCGGTCGCCTATCGCCAGATGTCGCTGCTGCTGCGCCGTCCACCGGGGCGCGAAGCCTATCCTGGCGACGTCTTCTACCTCCACTCTCGCTTGCTCGAGCGCGCCGCCAAGATGAGCGACGCCAATGGCGGCGGCTCGCTGACCGCGCTGCCGATCATCGAGACGCAGGCCGGCGACGTGTCGGCCTACATCCCGACCAACGTGATCTCGATCACCGACGGCCAGATCTTCCTCGAAACCGACCTGTTCTTCGCGGGCATCCGCCC
>JAQGLD010000463.1 GCA_028293055.1 Alphaproteobacteria bacterium | reverse complement strand
AGCTCGCGCAGGGCCTTCTGGGAGGATGTCACGAAGCTTCAACGCCCGGACGCTCTGTCAGGCAGCAAGGCGCCAATGCCGGCCGTTCGGCGTGGCCGATCGGTGCCAGAGTGTGACATTCGCCGGTGGTGTGGGATGGCTGCCTCCGACCGACAAGCATAGGCAAAAGCGGCCGCATCCACGGAGACTCTCTTTCAGTAGCCGCTGCCGCAGGGTCCTGATCCGATCGCGCAGAGGATCGGTTGACAGAAGCTCGCCGGCTCGGCATTTAACCATCCAGTTAAATGCGGTGGAGATCGCCTATGAAAGTCGACCCCCTGAGCGCAGCCTTCGCTGCGCTTGCGGATCCTACCCGGCGGGCGATCCTGGCGCGGCTGAGCCAGGGGAAGGCCTCTGTCGGCGAGTTGGCTGCACCCTTCGCAATGAGCCTTCCCGCCGTCTCGAAGCACTTGAAGGTCCTCGAAACGTCCGGGCTGATCAGCCGCAGCATGGAAGCCCAGTGGAGGCCGGCCAGATTAGAACCTGCCGCCATGAAGGCCGTTGCCGACTGGCTGGACCAGTACCGCAGGTTCTGGGACGGAAGCTTCGACCGTCTCGACAGCTTCCTGACCGAGATTCAGCGAGGGGGCGACGATGGCACACGCAACTGATCACGTCGTCGCCCAACAAGAGAGCGACGACCACCCCACGACACTGAACCTGCGGCGCGTGTTCGAAGCACCGCGTGAACTGGTCTGGCTAGCCTGGACCAACCCGGAGATGACGGTGCGCTGGCTGGGCCCCGTCGAGTGGCCGGCAGCGCGAGTGACACAGGACCTGCGCGTAGGCGGCGCGTGGAGCGCAGTCCTCGAATCGGCGAATGGAGACACCCTCTGGCAAGGCGGGGTCTACCGGCTGATCGAACCGCCGAAGCGGCTCGTGTTCACCTTTGCCTGGGGGGAGCGCCACGAGGACGGTCCCCCGGTCGAGACGCTCGTTTCCATCGAGCTGACCGCGATCTCGGCCGAACGAACGATCATGGAATTCACTCAGACGGGGCTCAAGTCATCCGCTAGCGCGAGCGGCCACCAGCATGGCTGGACGAGCTGCTTCGACCGCCTCGATGAATGGCTCGCGAACCCACATCAAAAGGAGAAGTCGGCATGAAGCTAGTCAATAATTTGGTCTTCAAGGGCGAATGCCAGCAGGCTTTCGAACGCTATGCCGAGGTGCTGGGCGGTGAAATCAAGGCAATGTTCCGTTTCGGGGAGGTGCCGCACGATATGCCCATGGAGGAGCAGTTTCGTGACAAGATCATGCACGCATGGCTCGATATCGGCGACCAGGCGATGATGGGTTGCGATGCGCCGCCGGCCTATCAGCGGGATATGGGCGGGTTCAGCGTCGCGCTCCACACGGATGACGCGACCGAAGCGAAACGCATTGCGGATGCGCTCGGGGAAGGCGGACAGGTGACGATGCCGCTCGGACCTACCTTCTGGTCGCCGGCCTTCGCCATGCTGACCGATCGGTTCGGAACGCCCTGGATGATCAGCACCAATCCGCCGGTGGGCTGGACGCCGGGGCAAGCATGAGGGACTCTCGCCTCCTTTGGGCCGGCCGCATCATGACCGGTCTGTTCGCCCTGTTCATGCTCGGAGCGTCCGTCGCACCCAAGCTCCTCGGAATGCCAGTAGCCGAACAGACTTTGGCCGCACTGGGCTGGCCGGCCGGTTACGCCGTGATGATCGGCATCATCGAGCTCAGCTGCACCCTCCTCTACCTCATTCCTCGCACCAGCCTGCTCGGCGCAGTGGCGATGACGGCGCTGCTGGGCGGTGCGATCGCGACCCAGATCCGGGCCGGAAGCCCATTGTTCAGCCACATCCTGTTCGGCGTCTATCTCGGTCTGTTCATGTGGGGCGGCCTTTGGCTGCGTGATCCCGCTCTGCGCGCGCTCCTCCCCTACAGAAGAAAGCTGGCCGCGGAGGAGAAGGTGCCGATCGGCTGAGGGCCGCCTGCTTCGGCCCAGTGCTTCCGCAACGCGCCGACCCGGGCCGGTCGAAGTCGGTGCGACCGGGTTGAAAGCTGCCGCCAGCGAACCGAATGTTCCGGCGTTCCGTGGCCTCGATATTCGGCAGGTTATCGCGGTGCCGATGATCGCGGTAATTGTGCACGAATTGGGCCGATCGCTTCGCGCGCCGGGCAATTTCTTCGTCATCGTCCGGTAACCCGTAATGGTGATCACCTTGACCCGCGGCCCGTCACTGTAAGCCGCAGGCCATCATGCAGGCAGCAACAGGAGCCGGCGTTCTCCGGCTTTTGAGCGCGCAGCCAGCGCCGCCGGCACGGACAAGGCCGCTGCGATGGCGAGCCCCCACAGGCCGGCTTGATAGCCGCCGGTGGCGTCCTGTGCGGCGCCCCATGCGAACGGCATGACGAATGCGCCGACCTGAGAGACGGAATTGATCGCCGCACAGCCGACCGCAAGCAGGTGGCGGGGCAGCAGATCGGGCCAGCACATGATGTTCGAGAAGCTCACGGCCCAAATCG
>JAQGLD010000346.1 GCA_028293055.1 Alphaproteobacteria bacterium | reverse complement strand
GCACGCCGGACAGGCATAATCGGCGAAGACGATGAGAGTGACGTCGCCGTCGGGCGCGCCAATCCAGGCCTTGCCATAGGGCTGATCGATGCGATGCTCGGCTTGCGCGGTTGCACCCGCATCCGGGTCGGTCGCGCATCCCGAGCTGCCGGGCTCGCATTGCGGGCTTTCCGCGCCGGGACTGGCAGGGGTCGCCTGGGTCGCCAGGCTCGGGCTGGCGGCGGCCAGGAAAAGCGCGAACGCACAGGCGATCCGGATGAGCTGCATCTTGTTCCCCCACCGGTTAAGCCTGCCCGGAGCGGGCGTCCGATGCAATGGCGCCGCGAATATCGGCCGGGGGGCGGCGGACCGGTCGCGGAGCGCTTCAGGGTGGGGGCGGAAAAAGACTGCGCTCCGGCGAGGGGTCACCGGAGCGCAGAGAACCCGTCGAACGGGAGTTTCGGTCGTTCAACGGGCTGAACGGATCGCAGCCAGGGTCAGTGAGCTGCGTCCTTTGCCTTGTCTCCCGCCTTCTTGGCGGCGTCGCCGGCCTTCTCGGCCGCTGCGCCGGCATTGGCGGCTACGTCCCCGGCGGCCTGGGCCGCCTGGCCATTGCCCGCGCTGGCCGCGTTCATCGCCGCCGCATCGGCGACATTCGCCTGGTTGGCGGCCTCGCCAGCGGCAGCCGCCGCGTTGGAGCTCTGGTTCACGGCTTCGGCCGCATCATCGCTCTTGTGCCCGCAGGCCGAGAGAGCGAGGCTCGAGGCGGCGACGCCGGCCAGAATGATCAATCGCATGAAGTGCATCCTTCCCTCTGTTTCGATCGGCCGCGCCGACGCCGAAGCGGTCGGTGGGCCCAGCCCGGCGGATTCGACAAAAGCCGCAGTGCGTCGCTGCACCGCGGCCGGGATCGCCGCCGACCCGCGACGGGACTAGCGCGTCCGCCGCCGCGCGCCAAATGACCGTTTCTTAATGATTGGCCGGTCGAGCGCGCTGATCCAGTTGCGGCGGACAGAAGCTGTCTTGGGCCGGAGACACAAGCCGACCGATCCATTAGGCCATTGTCTCTTTGCGAACGGCGTGCAATTGGGCCCTTATCTACCGGGAATCAGGGCGGAATACTGCGTGCAGTCGAGTAATGCTTCGCCCGGATCACGTGGGCGCCTCAATTGACCACCGGCAACATCCGAAAACTCGGCTACCTGATCGGGTCGGACCAGAACGATCGGCTTGTCCTCCCCAACCGCAAGGAGAGGATCAACGTGGTCGGAGCGACCGATCTTCACGATCTGAGGCCGCCGGACACCGGGGATTACGACCTTCTCCACGTCCCCAAGAGCTATTTCCGCCAGCCGGTGCGCTACGATCTGAAGCCCTATCGCTGCCTGCTCAACTGCGTCACCGATGCCGACAGCAATCCCAAGGTGCTCGCCAACCTCGGCAAGCTGGTCAAGGGCTATAAAGGCCGGATCCTCAACCGGCCGGAGGCGATCGAGAAGACGTCGCGAGACCGAGTTGCAAGCCTGCTCGCCGGGATCGACGATCTCGTCGTGCCGGCGACCGCGAGAATCCCGCGCGGCGGCACTGGAGCGCTGAAGCGCTTGAGCGAGCGTGGAGCGCTCCAATATCCAGCCATCGTCCGTGCGGCAGGCTCCCATTCAGGCGAGATACTGGGCCTGTGCGGCGACCTGGAACAGATCGGACGCTGCCTTTCGCCGACATCGGACACCATCGTCACCCAATTCGTCGATTACCGTTCCACGGACGGGATCTTCCGCAAGTTCAGGGTCTTCGTCATCGGCGGCCGGCTGGTCTTTCGCCACATCGTCTTCTCGGAGCAATGGAACGCCCATGTCCGCGATCGCGAGGCCTTCCTCCGCAAGCATCCGGACATGCTGACCGAGTGGCAGAGCTGGTGCGAGGAGGAGCTGTCGAAATTCAGCGACCGCACGCTTCGCGTTCTCGAGCGAATCGCGGAGCGCTTCGGGCTCGACTTTTTCGGGATAGATTTCGGCCTGCTTCCCGACGGCCGAGTCGTTCTCTTCGAAGCCAATGCGACGATGAGCTTTTTCCCCTTTCCTTCGGCCGAGCACTACCCGTTCGCGATGAAACCGCTGGCGCCGGCCCAGCATGCGTTCCGGACGCTGATCGACGGCGCAGCCGATGGCCACTAGGCTCGCTCCGCGATCCTGCGCGGATGCGCGATCGCTGTTCGACGATGCGGCCGACAGCGACCGGCTCTATTTCTCGCTGGCGGCGCGGACCGAGGCGCTCGCCGGCGCCGAGCTGGCGTGGATCCCCGGACTGTCCCATTTGCCCGGCGCTGTGGTGCTCCAGGGGATCTGCCCAGCCTCGGTCGCCCGGGGCGGAACCGCGATGCTGGAACGGGTCGAGCAACGTCTCGAGGCGCTTGGGACTCCGATCGCCCGCCTCTATCTGCAGGACAGATCGGCCGCGGCCGACGCGATTCTCCTCGAGGCCGGCTACCATGAGCGGCACGAGTTGATCTTCGCCGGCGAGGCCCATGCCGAACCGCTCGACGGACTCACCCTCCACGCGATCACCACAGATGCGCAATGGGTGCGCAAGAAGGCCTTCCACGAACAGACCGACGAACGCCCGGACGGACATCCGTGCGCCGCGTCCGACTGGGTGGAAATGGAGCGGCGCAAATGCGCCGCCGGCGGGATGATCGCATATTATGCCGAGATAGACGGCGAGATGGTGGGAGTCTGCGGAGCGCTTCCAGGGGCTCGCCTGACCCGCGTGAAGAATATCGCGGTACATCCAGCGCACCGCCGTCGCCGCATCGGCAGCCAGATGCTC
>JAQGLD010000434.1 GCA_028293055.1 Alphaproteobacteria bacterium | reverse complement strand
CTTCGACACCGCCAATGTCTATTCGGACGGCAGCTCCGAGGAGATCGTCGGACGCGCACTCAAGGATTTCGCGCGCCGGGACGAAGTGGTGATCGCGACGAAGGTGCACGGCCGGATGCGGCCGGGGCCGAACGGCGCCGGGCTGTCGCGCAAGGCGATCATGGCGGAGATAGACGCAAGCCTGGCCAGGCTAGGCACCGACCATGTCGACCTGTACCAGATCCACCGATTCGACCCCGACACTCCGATCGAGGAGACGCTCGAGGCGCTCCACGATGTCGTGAAGGTAGGAAAGGCCCGCTACATCGGGGCTTCGTCCATGTACGCCTGGCAGTTCGCGACGATGCTCCACGTGGCCGAGGCCAATGGCTGGACCCGCTTCGTGTCGATGCAGGATTATCTCAACCTCCTCTACCGCGAGGAGGAACGCGAGATGCTGCCGCTCTGCGCGGCCGAAGGAATCGGCGCGATCCCGTGGAGCCCGCTCGCGCGCGGCCGCCTGACCCGCGACTGGGACGAGGCCACGGAGCGCTCGCGCACCGACATCTTCGGAGCGAGCCTTTACGGGGCGACCGTGGAGGCCGATCGAAAGGTGGTCGAGGTGGTCGCAGCGGTCGCGGCGGAGCGCGGCGTGCCCCGGGCGCAGATCGCGCTCGCCTGGGTGCTTGCCAAGCCCGAGGTCAGCGCTCCGATCGTCGGGGCGTCCAGGGCCGGGCATCTCGACGATGCCATCGCAGCGCTGGAGATCGAGTTGACCGACGAGGAGATCGCGCGGCTCGAAGCGCCTTATGTCCCGCACGCAGTGGTCGGGTTTCAGTAAACGAATTGCGGGCTACGTCCTGACGAACAGGTTCCGCAGCCAGAGCGGGCCGGCGCGGGCGGCCTGGCCCCAGTCGGCATCCTCGTCGGCCTCGGGCGCGTAGCCCCAGGGGTTGAACAGCTTCACCTTGCCGGACTTGAACGCGGCGACATTGCGAGTGACCAGGGTGAGCCGGTGCTCGAGCGCGGTGGCCGCCAGCAAGCCGTCGCGGGAGTCCGAATAAGCGAGTAGCGCGCGGCGCCGCACCACCGCTGCGTCGACCGGAAGGATCCGGCCGTCGAACGCCGGCATCACCTGGTCTGCGATCCAGCCCTTCAAGCCGTGGCCGGCGCCCTTTTCCTTGCGCTCGGTCTGCGCAGCCTCGGTCTCGAGCTCGAGCAGGGTCAAGGCCGAGATGAACAGGCTCTGCCGCCCGACCGACGCGGCCCAGCCGGCGAGGCCGGGATCGGTACGGCCGGCCTTGGCCTTGCGAAGCTCGGCGACGATCGCAGTGTCGAGCAGATACATCAGTCGCCGCGGCCCCAGGCGCCGGCCGAGCGAGCTCCGGCGGGATCGAAATCGGGGCCATCGGGCATCGCCAGCAGATCGACCAGGCTCTCGCTTTCGCCGCGCAGCCGGCGCCATTCCTCGATCGCGACCAGCACGTGGGTCGGCTTCCCGCGGTCGGTGATGAACACCGGCTCGAGTCGCGCGGCACGCTTGGCGTGGCTCACATCCTGATTGAAATCGCGGCTCGTAATGACCTTCATACCGCCCCCCGATACAGGCTCCGCGGCAGAATAGCTGCCTGACAAATGTAGGTACATACCTATCATGTTGCCTGCCAAACACAAAATTGGGCACGCTCTCGGAAAAATGCATGCGGTTACCCGACAACGCTGTCTTTTCGGGTTGCGCCCTGCCGCGAAAACACGCTCCCTCGGCCGGCGGTGACCGCGGCGCCATGTCGTCGCGGCGAAATGGGGGAGTTGAAATGAGCCTTTCGGAGCTTGCCGACCAGCTCGCCCGCGCCGCGGTCGGTGCAAGGCGCGCGAGAGCGGCGAGCTTGCTGGGCTCGACTCCGGCCTTGCCGGCAAGGCGGCCTGAGGCGTGAGGGCTCTCTCAGCGACGCGCGCGGCGGCGATCATCGCTCCCGTCGCGGCTTGGCTGCCCGCCGGGCAGGCGCATGCCGATCCGCTGGTGGTCCAGCCGCTCGTCGATGCCCGGCTTCGCTACGAGCTGGTCGACCAGGCCGGGCTGACGCGCGACGCAGAAGCGCTGACCCTCAGGGTGAGGCCGGCGGTCCTGGCGCGGACCGGCGCCTGGTCCGCACTGGTCGAGGGCGAGGCGGTGATCGGCTTCGTCGGCCGGTACAACGACGGGACCAACGGCCGCACACCCTATCCGCTGGTCGCCGATCCGGAAAATGTCGAGCTGAACCGCGCCCAGATTTCCTATTCGGGAAGCAAGGGGCTGGCGTTGACCGCCGGGCGCCAGCGGATCGAGTTGCTCGACCAGCGCTTCGTCGGATCGTCCGGATTTCGCCAGAGCGAGCAGACGTTCGATGCGGTGCGGGTGCGCTGGGGCACGCCCAAGGGCCTGTCCGTGGATATCAGCTATGCGTGGAGCGACCGCACGATCAACGGGGTCAATGGCCGCGGCGCGCGCCAGCAGGCGGTGAGCGGAAACAATGTCTTCGCCTTGGCCGGCTATGGGACAGCGCTCGGCATGCTGACCGGCTTCGCCTATCTCGTCGACCAGGACGAGGCGGCGGTGCAATCCTACCGCCTGTCGAGCCAGACCTACGGCGTGCGGCTGGCCGGCGGAGTCCCGCTCGGCTCCGGCGCAAGGCTCGCTTATGCGGCGAGCTGGGCGCGGCAGAGCGACTGGCACCGCAATCCAAACCGATACTCGGCGGATTACTGGCTGGCAGAGGGGGTGGTGACGTCGCATTCGCTCGCGGTGAGCGCCGGCTACGAAATCCTCGGCGCCGACAACGGTCTGCCGCTGACCAGCGTGCAGACGCCCCTCGCCTCCCTGTTCAAATGGCAGGGGTGGGCCGACCGCTTCACCACCACGCCGCCGAACGGGTTGCGCGATCTCTATGCCGGCGCCGCTTATGGATTGAAGGCGGCGCGCGCCACCGCGATTTCGCTTTCCGGCACCTGGCATCGCTTCGACAGCGATCGGGCGATCCAGCATTATGGCGACGAAGTCGACCTGCTGGCGAGCGCGAAGCGAGGGCGGCACACCGTCTCCGCCCGCTACGCGCGCTATCGCGCCGACGCCTTCGCGACCGACACCGACAAATTCTGGCTCTCGCTGGAGTGGAGCCTGTAATCGTGCGCCCGACAGAGCGGACAAGGACATCGAGGACAATGGCATGAACGCGAGCACCTTCGTCGACCGTCGCGGCCTGTGGGCGTTCGTCCTCGGCTGTGCCTCGGTCACTGCCGGCGTGCTGTTGCACGTCCCGATGTTCGTGATGGGGCGGCACAATCATTTCATGCTTTCGGGCATGCCGATGGGCAGCGACATGATCGCGGGAATGGGGCTGATCGTGGGCGGCGTCCTCGTCGCCGCCTACGGCCTGCTTCCGAACAATGTCTCGCGCCAGTTGGCGGTCGCCGGCGAGATCGAGATCGCGGCACCGGAAGATGCTCCCCTGTCGCTCGCCCATTGGGGCCTGATGTCCGTCCTCGTCGTCGCCCTGGTGATCGACGTGATGAAGCCCGCCTCGCTCGGCTTCACCATACCCGGCATGGTCAAGGAATATGGGGTCCCCAAGCAGACTGCTGCCCTGGTTCCTTTCTTCGCCCTCATCGGGACCGTCACCGGCTCGATCGTCTGGGGCGTGATCGCCGACATCTATGGGCGCAAGGCCTCGATCCTCCTTTCGGCGGTGATGTTCGTCGGCACCTCGATCTGCGGGGCGATGCCGTCGCTCGCCTGGAATATCGGCATGTGCTTCATGATGGGCGCAGCGGCCGGTGGAATGCTGCCGGTGACCTACGCTCTGCTCGCAGAGATGATGCCCAACCGGCATCGCGGCTGGAGCCTGGTGCTGGTCGGCGGCCTCGGAGCGGTCGGCGGCTATTTCGCGGCCAGCGGCCTGTCGGCCCTGCTCCAGCCCGAATTCGGCTGGCGCATATTGTGGCTGCTCAACCTGCCGACCGGCCTGACCCTGGTCCTGCTCGGCGGCCTGATACCGGAATCGGCCAAGTTCCTGATGGCGCGTGGCAGGGAGGAGGAGGCCCGCAAGGTGATGCGCCGCTTCGGGGCGCGGATCCGCAAGACGACTGCGGCGAGCGCGACGGCCGCGGCGGCGAACACGCACATGAAGCTGACCGGTCTCGGACTGTACGGGAAGCTCGCCGCGCTCAGCATCTGCGCGCTCGCCTGGGGGCTGATCAATTTCGGGCTGCTGCTCTGGCTCCCGGCCGATCTCGTCGCCCGCGGCTATTCGATGGCGGTGTCGAGCAAATTGCTCGCCGAATCCGCCTTGATCGCCTTTCCGACGGTGTTCGTCGCCGCCTGGCTGTACAGCCGCTGGAGCACGAAATGGGCGGTGGTCGCATTCGTCGCGATCACCATCGTCGGCCTGGTCGGAGTGCTGCTGCTCGAGCTTCGCGGCCAGGGCAGCCCGGTGCTTCCGGTCGCGCTGCTGATCGTCGGCACCAACGGCATCATCGCGATGCTCCTGCCTTATGCTGCGGAAAGCTTCCCGATGAAGGTCCGCGGCCGAGCGACCGGCTGGGTCGCAGCGTGCAGCAAGGCCGGGGGCGTGCTCGCCCAGTTCCTGTCGATCCTCGCTTTGGTTCCGCCGCTGGCGATCACCGCGGCGATCATCATGGTGCCGACCGGGCTCGCGCTCCTGCT
>JAQGLD010000342.1 GCA_028293055.1 Alphaproteobacteria bacterium | reverse complement strand
ACAAGGCCGCGACCTGGGTGCCATTGGCGCCGGTGCGCGCGTTCGACCGCGTGTCGCAGGGATCGCCGAGCGAGCTCGGCGGAGTGCCGATCACCAGCTGCTGTCCCTGCGGCGGCGAGAACAATTCGCCGATATTGGGCGCTCTTACCGCGCGCTGATAACTGCCGCGGAAGAGCAATTGATCGATCGGGCGCCAGCGCGCGTCGCCTTCGAAGCTGGTCACTGATCCGGTCACTGAATAGTCGGACACGCGCGCGGCGCCGCCGATCGCGAGCTCGCGGAAGAAGGGCCGGTTGGCGAGCAACGGGATATCGATCTGACCGGCAATCTCCTTGACCGAGACCGACTTGCGAGAGACCGGCAAGGTGTTGACCACCCCTTCGATATTGCCGGCGGTGTTGGTCGGAGCGATCAGGTTGAAGGCGTTGGGCGCGACGAAATCGGCATCGGGCGCGAAGGAATAGGTGTTCCTGCGATAGGCCGCGACCATTGCCACCTGGATCGGCCCCGCACCGAGATCGAACAATTTGCCGTTGATCTGGCCCTGGACCTGGGTCTGGCTGAGATTCTCGCGGCTCATCGCGTCCTTGGTGATGAAGGCGATGCATTGCTGCGACAGCGAACGGGCATTGGCGTCGCCGAACGGATTGAAGCCCCCGGCGCAAAGCGAGGCTCCGCCGTCCGGCGCGTTGAGCAGGCGCTGGACCTGGGTCTTGAGCACCGCATTGTGCATCGTCTGGTCGTGGACCGATTGATCGTAGGAAGCGAAGGTGTCGAACGTCCAGCCTTCCGCGATATTGCCCTTGAAGCCGGCCAGATATTGCTGGACCTTGAAATTCTCGTCCCAATTCTTGTCCGGAACGCCAACATAGCGCCCATTCCAGTTGAATGCCGCGGTAGGGCTTGGCCGCGAGGCGAGGATGGTGCGCAGATCGGCCGGGATGAAGGGGTTGGTCACCGGAATGGTGGTCAGCGCCGGGAACTGCGTGAGGCTGCCGCCGCTCTCGGTGTTGACGGTAAGGTCGACATACATGAACTGGCCGTAGGTGGTCAGCCACGGTGCGAGCTCATAGTCCCCCTTGACGAAGGCGGTCTTGCGATCGAGCGCATTGTAGAACTGGATCTGCTGGCCGACCGGCATTCGGACATTGCCGCCGGTGACCAGATAGCCGCCGCCGTCCGTCTGGCCGCGATAATTCACGGCTCCGGTCTGCACGAACAACGTGCCGTCATTGTTGAAGCCCAGGTTGAGCAGCGGGTTGCGCGTCCCGGCAATGCCGTATTTGGCGAACAAGGTCTGCTCGGCGACCGCGGTGGGCGCATTGGTCGCGCTCGGAACGAAGGTGCCCGTGCCGATAAAGGAAGAGGGCGTCTTGTCGTGGAAGAAAGCGCGCTGGTCGCCGTTCACCGGATCCTGCTTTGCGTAGCTGAAGGCGGCGACCAGATTGCCGCGGTCCCCGAATCGGGTCCCCAAAGCGAGCGATCCGTTGAATCGATAGGCATCGCCGCGCTCGCTGATCGAGTTCATCAGGTCGAGCCGGATCCCCTCGAGGTTGCGCACCGTCTTGAAGTTGACCACGCCCGACATGGCATCCGATCCGTAGACCGCGGACGCGCCGCCGGTGATCACGTCGATCCCGGAGATGATCGCGTCCGGGAGGATGTTGATGTCGACATTGCCGCTGATGTCGGAGACCGGCAGCCGGCGCCCGTCGAGGAGGACGAGGTTGCGGTTGGTGCCGAGGCCGTGAAGGTTGATCGAGGCGCGGCCGCCCGTGCCCTGCCCACCGGTCGCGGCATTGCCGCCGACGGTGAAGCTCGGCACCTGGTTGAGCGCGTCCTCCAGATTGGCGGTGCCGGCCTGCTTGATCGCGGCTTCGCCGACGCTGATGATCGGGCTTACCGAGCTGTTGTTCGGCCGCTGGATCAGCGAGCCGGTGACGACGATCTCGGGCTCGGAGGCGGGCTCGGACGCGCTCGTCGCAGCAGCGGCTTCGGGCTGGGCTGGGCCAGTTTGATCCTGTGCCGATGCAGGCGATGCGAGCGCCGCCGCGAGCGTGAAAATCGACGTCGAAAACGCAAGGCGCGCGCCTGTGGACTTCATGCTGGTCCTCCCCTTGGGTCGAATCTTGAATGATCCGTTGGGGCGGGAATTTATGTTACGAACTGGTCCCTGTCAAATTAATCCTGGCCGTCGTCCGTCTTCGTCACCCAGGCGACGATGATGTCGGCGACCTGCCGCGCGCGCCGCGCAATGGCTTCCGGGCTCGACATGTCGACTCCGAAATTATGCGCGAAGGTGAACTGGTTGGAGACGTTGTAGAAGGCCAGGGCAGTCATGTTCATGTGGAGCTCCACCGGGTCGATGCCCTTGCGGAACGTGCCCTCGGCCTCGCCGCGATCGACGATCGCCTGCAGGATCTCGATCACCCGGCTGTTGCTTTCCGGCATGTCGTCGATCTGCTTGAGATGCTCCGCGCGGTGAATGTTCTCGTTCATCACCAGCCGCACCAGGCCCGGATTTTCCGAATGGTAATGTACGTCGTGCTCGATCAGCCGGCGCAAGGCCTCGGCCGCGGTTCCGCTCTCCACGTCGACCTGGCTCTCGCTCTCGCGCACTCGCTGGTAGGCGCGCTTGAGCACGGCACGGTAGAGCTCGTCCTTGCCGCCGAAATAATAATAGAGCTTCCGCTTGGTCGCCTTGCCGGCAATCTCGTCGATGCGGGCGCCGGCAAGGCCCTTTTCGACGAACTCCTCTGTGGCGATGTCGATGATCGCCGACATCGCCTCTTCCCGCGCCTCCGCATGCGATCGGCGACGGCGAGTCTCGGGTGCGTTCACTTATGTCTCCCTGGCGCCGCCCGGAGTCCGCGGCGCGATGGCTTTTCGTTCGAACGTCGGTCCATGGGCAAGCCAGCGCTGTCAAGAGAGGGATGGCGGACAATATGGTACGAACTAGTCCCTAACATTTCGCTTTGCCTGACCCCCTGTGCGTGGTACCGGCCACTGCCGCGCGAAGCCCGACGAAGCGGGCCGGCAGCAGGGAGAGGAAAATGATGAGCAATCGCCTGGTCCGGATTGTGGCCGCAATCGCCCTGGCCGGCGGCTTCGCTCCTTCATTGGCAGCAAGAACGCGCATATTCCCGGTCGCCGCCGCGCCAGTGCTCGAGGATCGCTTTCCCTCCACTCCGACCCCCTTCCCGGATGGAGTCAGCGCCTGGCGCGACATCGTCTACCAGTCGCTGCCAGGCTACCGGCCGCAGATCGTCGACATCTATGTCCCTTCGACTCCGGGCCCGCACCCTCTGATCCTCTATATTCACGGCGGCGGCTGGCTTGGCGGACATACCAGGCATTCCGGCGCTCTCGCCGATTTCCCCAAGGTGCTCGCCTCGCTGGCGGCCGAAGGCTTCACGGTCGCCAGCCTCGAATATCGGCTGTCGGGCGAGGCGCGCTTTCCGGCCCAGCTGCAGGACGCCAATGCCGCGATTCGATTCCTGACCGCGCGTGCCGCTGCATATCGGATCGATCCCGCGCGGATCGGCCTGTGGGGCGGCTCCGCGGGCGGCCATCTCGCCGCGCTGACCGGGGTCGCCTGCGGCAATACGAACCTCGATCCCGCGGCCGCCCAGGACCATTGCGCGACCGCGGTGGTGACCTGGTACGGAGTCTATGACTTCAAGGGCATGACCGCGACTCCCGACGGCAATTCCGCCGGCGCCAAATTGCTCGGCTGCGATGGTCCGTGCCCGGACGAGAGGATCGCCTCGGTCAGCCCGGTAACCTATATCAGCGGCAAGAGCCCGGCCTTCCTACTTATCCACGGCGAAAGCGACAGGACCGTCCCGGTCGCCCAGTCGCACCTCGGCGAAGCGGCGCTGCGCAAGGCGGGCGTCCCCGTCGAGGCGATCTACATAGCGGGTGTCGACCACAGCTTCATCGGCGGAACGCCGGAGGCGACCCGCGATGCGACCTTACGGGCGACCAACGCGACATTCGATTTCTTTCACAAGGTGCTGCGGGTCCCGTGACCCGCTGCGGCGCGTTTCGCCATCACCTGCTGCTCGTCCCGCTCTGCCTGATGGCGGGCCTCGCGGGCGAGGCCAAGGCGGATCGCTGCGACGCGAGCCCTGGCCTCAGTTTCATCTGCGGTGCCGAGCATCCCGAGGATCTCGCCCCGATTCCCGG
>JAQGLD010000393.1 GCA_028293055.1 Alphaproteobacteria bacterium | reverse complement strand
TCCAACGCAGGCAATCCGACGATCAACGCCCGGCTGCTGCTCGAGGAATCCGCCTGAACAATCCGGTTGCGGCGAAATCGAACCGCCCGTTCCCGGCAAAGGCCCATAGGCGCTAACTTAAGCCCCTCCCCTTGATGAGGAGGGGTTTGGGGAGGAGTGGACTCTGCGGGCACCCTGCGCACTTCGTCAGAGGCCACCCCCACCCAATCCTCCCCCATCGGGGGGGAGGGCCTGGAGGTGTCACCAAACTTAGCGGCTCTGGGCGAAGGCCGGGGTCAAGCCGCACGGACCTCCATACTGGATACCGGCCTTCGCCGGGAAACGACCCAATTGAATAGTCTAATGCGTGCCGCCCCCTGCGTGACTCATCGAGGGCATTCCAAGACCGCCGCCCGGCGCCGTCAAATTGGGCACGATTGCGATATTGGCCATCATTCCCGCATCTTCATGGTCGAGGATGTGGCAGTGCAAGACAAACTCGCCGATATAACGGTCGTAGGTGGTGCGAACCTTGATGACGAGCCCGTTCTCCACGAACACCGTGTCCCGGAACGTGTGATACATACCGCAATATTGGTTCACCAGCTGCTGCGGATCGGAGAGCAGTTGCGCCTTGCAATTGCCGTCGCTGTCGAAAATCGACACCTGATTGCCGTTCTTGTCGACGATCATCACGTCCATCACCTGGAACGGATTGACGTGGATGTGAAAGATGTGTGGCTCGCCCTGGGCGGTCAGCAGCCAGTCGTCGGTGGTATTCACCTGGCGGGTAAAGTTGACGACGTTGGGGTCGTAGGACTTGCCGTTGACCGTGAAGGCCGGGAAGTTGATCGCGAAGGTCGCCTGCTGCACCCCGGTCGGGCTCGGCGATTCCAGGAACGGCGCCCAGGGCCGCAAGTCGCCCTGCTTGAGGCCGTCCCGCACCGGCACCGGGAGTTGCGGATTGCCGTCGTAAAGAGCCTGCTCGACGAAATCCTCGAGGATCCCGGTCACCGCCTTGCCCCCGCTGACGTGGACATAAGCGAGGAGCTGTGGAGCCGAGGGGCCCTGCCCGCCGCCGCTTCCATTGTGAAACCGTTCGGCGGGCGGCGCGGCCTGATCGAGCAGGCAGTAATCGCCTTCCTCGGGAAAGACGACGAGGATGTCGCTGCGATATCCAGGCTGGAGATAATTGGATTCGAGCACCCCGCCCTGCCGGCTGGCCTGGATGCGCCGCATCTTCGCCCGGGTCAGGCCGTCGCCGGCAATCTCGAACTGCGGCACGATCGTGCGCTGATTGGCGATGCAGGCCGCCTGCACATCGGCCTTCTGCTGGAGACGATTGCCGGTCAGCGCGGCCATGGCGATCGCATTCTTTCCGCCTGCTGGCCGGGCGCGGACGATCTGCAGATTGATCGTGTCATGAATTCCGGCGTGGACGAAGCGCCAGCGCTGGATCTGGCCCGCGGGAACGGTGAGCTGCGGCTGGACGACTCCGTTGATGCTGGTGAACCGGCCGTTGGTGTCCCAGATCGACGCCGAATCGAGCTGCAAAGCGAAATTCTCGACTGCACCGCGGCTGACCGGCTGGCCCGGCTTGGACAGCGGGCAGATCCACGGAGCATTCTCGATGTTCGGATCCTGGGTATTCACATTGAAGAGCCCGGCGCTGGTGTAGAGCTGCTGCCACCAGGCCTCGGGGTGCCTCGGATCGTTCCTGAAACAGCCATAGGCGATCTGCTGGAAAAGGAAGAGTTGTTCGGGAAAGCGCGCGCCGCTTACGTCGTGAAGGACGGTGTCGATATCGGCGACCGGATGCGGATCGCTCGCCGACGGCGCCACATAAGGCCGTTCGCCGCGGATGATCAGCACGCCCGACGCGCCGCTCGCCACCTGCACCGCGGTCGATCCATGGCGATGGGCATGGTACCAGAATGTCCCCGACGGGTGGTCGGCGGGAATGTTGATCTCGTAGGGAAATTCGGTCTGCGGGCCGATGTTGAGCAGGACGTTGTCGCTGTTTCCAGCGGGCGAGACGTGCAGTCCGTGGGTGTGCACGTTCGTCGTATTGTAGCAGCCGACTCCGGTCGGGACGCCGAGCCCGGGCGGAGGATTGGGCAGGCAGCTCGGGTCAGCGGGGTCTGTCCGGTTCTGCAGCTGCATGCGCAGGGTGTCGCCCGGATGGACCTCGATCACGGGTCCGGACTTGCAACCGCCATAGGAGCGCAGCTCGACCGGATCGTCGCCATTGGGCTGCGGATCCGACGGATCCGGATTGTTGATGGTGAATTGCGCGCGTACGAAATCGAGCCGCGCGGAGAGGATCGACCCGTGGCGCGAAAGCGATCCCTGCGGATTGCAGGTCACCCCACCGCCCGGCCTGGCCGCGAAAAGCGATGAAGGCCCGGTCCCGCCCAAGGCGAGGACCGGCGGCGATTCGAATGGATGCACAACCGGCGCCGCGCCGGACGCAGCGGCAGCGCCGCCACCGGCGAACGACATCATCACGGCAAGCAGGCGAATCCCCTTCATCGCCACCTCCACGGTGTTAAAACCCGATGAGATACCTACAACGCCGGAGTGTCAACTACGGCGTTGCAGAATTAGGTAGCGAGATTACTTGGCGGCCGCAGTAAGGAGCCTCAACTTTTGCCCTGCAAATCCGCTCGACTTCTTTGGTCGGCATCTCCGTCTGCCAGCTTGGCTTTACGCGCCGCGATATCGCCGGGGGGAATTCTCCGGTTCGTCGAGCGGGCAAGAGTCCGTCGGGGGAATCGTGCTGCTCACCGGCGGTTGCGGATAATATTGCGTGGACAATTGCACCTCCTGCGCAGCTGCGGTGCCAAGCAGAAGCTGGATGAGCATGAGCGCCTCGTCGAGGCCCGAGGAGATGCCGCCTCCGGTGAGCCGATCCCGATCGAGACAGAAGCGCGGGTAGCCGTCGACCACCTTCACCTGCTTGAACCGGCTTCCGAAGCAGGGGATGAAAGCCCAGTGGGTGGTCGCCTGGTAGCCGTCGAGCAGCCCGGCCCCGGCCAGCAGCATGGCGCCTTCGCAGACCGAGGCGATGTAACGCGCGCTTCGCGCCATGCGGTTCAGGAATGAGAGATAGGGTCCGTCCGGATCGGCGAGTATCGCGTTGATAGATTGGGGGTCACCGCCGGGTACCCAGAGCGCATCATAATTGCCCTCGACCGCGTCGAACGAGAGATCGACCTCGAATCGAAAGCCGTCGCGAAACCGCAACTTTCCAGCGTCGCACGCGACGAGATCGACCTGCATTCCCGCCCAGCCGAACAGCTCGTGAGGCCCCGCGACATCGAGCATGTCCACCAGGTCGTAGACCGGCATGACGATCCGCGCCGTGGGCGAATTACTGGCCATCCGATTGCCCCTATTCTGGTTTCGAGTCTGTCGCGATGATCCATAGAATTGCAGACCCGGCTGCTGGCGCTGGTGCGCCACGAAATATCACTATTTCGGCATGAAAGACGATAGTCTAACTGTCGCGTGCGGCCTATTATTAATTTACGATAGTGAAGTCACGGCGAATCGGGGACCCTTGATGTCCAGTTCTCCACAAAATCCCCCGAGCCCCGATCCATCGCGGGAACGAGAGAGCTTCTGTCCCCAGTCTTTCGTATGTCGATGAGGGCGATCCGCACGGGCGGCACGACGCCGCTGCTGGTGTGGAGTGTCGGCTCGGAGCAACGCTGCTTGTCTGCGCAGCCAATGTCTATCCGACGGTTCTCCCGTTGCTCTGCGGAGCCGGTTTTCACTCGGCGCTCGCAAGTAGCGCCCAGTCCCTCGACTTCGCGATTCGAACCACCGGATGGTCCTCACTGCTCGGCGGTGCGGTGCTGATGGTGGCAGCGATGATGGCGCCCGCTCTGGCCGCTCCGCTGAGTCACTTGTGGCTTGGCTCGCCCGCGCGGTATCGCTGGCGCGCTATCTCGCTGTTTGGGCTCGGCTACTTCGCGGTCTGGCTGCTGGCGCTCTCGGTGATGTTCGCAGCGGCGGCCTTGCTGGTTGCGGCCGCCGGTTCGGTGCGGCCGGCGGGCGTCACGATCGCTGCCCTTGGAATCGCCTGGCAGGCCAGCCCGTTGCGGTCGGCCTGCCTTGCCCGCTGCCACCTGCGCCCGCAACTCTCCAGCTTCGGCGCAGCGGCGCTCGGCGATTCGCTGCGCTTCGGTGCCGTTCAAGCCTGCTGGTGCGTAACGACATGCTGGGCCCTGATGACGCTGCCCATGCTCTGGCCTGGAGAGCATGGGCCGCTCAGCGCTGCGGCCACCCTGTTCATCGCGATCGAGCGCGCCGGAGGACCGCGGAGGTTCGGCAAGACGCTGATCGCTAGGGTCGAAACCGACCCTAGCTGAGTGCGAGCTTTGCCATGTCCCTCTGGGACTCGGTCAAGACCATCCGAGCAGTCTCTCCACGATCGTTTGCGCGGCCTCCTCGGGCGACATACGCGTGGTATCGATGCGTATCTCGGGATTTTCGGGCACCTCATAGGGTGAATCGATGCCGGTGAAATTGGCCAGCTCGCCCGCCCGCGCCTTCTTGTAGAGACCTTTCACATCTCGGCGCTCGGCCTCCTCGAGCGACGTGTCGATATGGACCTCGAAGAATTCGCCCGGCTGCATCGTCTCGCGAACCATCTGCCTTTCCGCGCGGAAAGGGGAGATGAAGGCGGTGATCACGATCAGGCCGGCATCGCTCATCAGCTTGGCGACCTCGCCGACCCGCCGGATATTCTCGACCCGGTCAGCCTCGGTGAAACCGAGATCCCGGTTGAGACCGTGGCGGACATTGTCGCCATCGAGCAGGAAGGTGTGGCGGTTCATCAGCACGAGGCGCTTCTCGACCAGATTGGCGATCGTCGACTTGCCCGCTCCGGAAAGGCCGGTGAACCAGAGGATTGCGGGACGCTGGTTCTTCAGCTCGGCATGTTTCTCGCGCGACACTTCGAGCGCCTGCCAGTGGACATTCTGGCTGCGCCGGAGCGAGAAATGCAGCATTCCGGCGCCGACCGTGGCATTGCTGACCTTGTCGATCAGAATGAAGCCGCCGAGGTCGCGGCTGCGCGCATAGGGCTCGAAGACGATCGGCCGGTCGGTCGAAAGATTGGCAACACCGATTGCGTTGAGATCGAGCGTCCTGGTGGCGAGATGCTCGAGCGTGTTGACGTTGACCTGATATTTCGGAGCCTGGATCTGGACGGTGACGGTCTGCGTGCCGAGCTTCAGCCAATAAGGGCGGCCAGGCAGCATCTCCTCGTCGGCCATCCAGACGATCGTCGCTTCGAACTGGTCGGCGACCTCGGGTGGGTCGTTGGCGATCGCGATTACGTCGCCGCGCGAACAGTCGACCTCGTCGGCCAGCGTCAGGGTCACCGATTGCCCCGCCACCGCCTCGTCGAGATCGCCCTCGAAGGCGACGATCCGCGACACGGCCGATGTCCGGCCCGAAGGGAGGATCCTGACCGGATCGCCGGCCGAGACTCGGCCGGTCGAGACGAGGCCCGAGAAGCCGCGAAAGTCGAGATTGGGCCGGTTGACCCATTGGACGGGGAAGCGGAACGGCTTTTCCTGGTCGATATTGGCGTCGAGCTCGACCGTCTCGAGATGCTGGATCAGTGTCGGACCGGAATACCAGGGCATGTTCGGCGAGAGGGTGGTGACGTTGTCGCCCTTGAAGCCGGAGATCGGCATCGCGACGAAATCGCCGATTCCGATCGAGGTCGCGAAGAGGCGATAATCGTCGACGATCGCGTGATATCGGGCCTCGTCGAAATCGATCAGGTCCATCTTGTTCACGGCCAGGACGATGTTCCGGATGCCGATCAGATGGGCGAGATAGGAATGGCGCCGGGTCTGGGTGAGCACGCCCTTGCGCGCGTCGATCAGGATCACGGCGAGGTCGGCGGTCGACGCGCCGGTCACCATGTTGCGGGTATATTGCTCGTGGCCCGGCGTGTCGGCGACGATGAACTTGCGCTTCTCGGTCGAGAAGAAGCGATAGGCGACGTCGATCGTGATCCCCTGCTCGCGTTCGGCGGCGAGGCCGTCGACCAGCAAGGCGAAGTCGATCTCCTGGCCCTGGGTGCCGACCTTCCTGCTGTCGATCTCCAGCGAAGCGAGCTGGTCCTCGAAGATCATCTTCGAATCGTAGAGCAGCCGCCCGATCAGGGTCGACTTGCCGTCGTCGACCGAACCGCAGGTGATGAAGCGAAGCAGGCTCTTGCGCTGATGCTGGTCGAGATAGGCATGGATATCCTCGGCGATCATGGCGTCGGGATGATAGCGGGAAGGAGTGTCGTTCATGAGCCGCGGCCCCCGACCGTCATCCCGGCGAAGGCGGGGATCTCCTCACAAGAAGTCTCGGCCGGTCTCCTCGAGATCCCGGCCTCCGCCGGGATGACATGCTTGCAAGCCATCATGTCAGAAATACCCTTCCTGCTTCTTCTTCTCCATCGAGGCGGTCTGGTCGTGGTCGATCGCCCGCCCCTGGCGTTCGGACGTCGTGGTGAGCAGCATTTCCTGGATGACCTCCGGCAGGTTCGAGGCCTCGCTTTCGACGGCTCCGGTCAGCGGATAGCAGCCAAGGGTCCGAAAGCGGATCGAGCGCTCGACCGGCACCTCCCCTTCCCTGAGCGGAAAGCGATCGTCGTCGACCATCAGGATCAAACCGTCGCGCTCCACCGTCGGGCGCTTCTGCGCGAAGTAGAGCGGGACGATCGGGATGCCCTCGAGATGGATATATTGCCAGATGTCAAGTTCGGTCCAGTTCGAGATCGGGAAGACCCGGATCGATTCCCCCTTGGCCTTGCGGGCATTGTAGTTGCGCCAAAGCTCCGGACGCTGGTTCTTCGGGTCCCAGCGATGATTGGTGGATCGGAACGAGAAGATCCGCTCCTTCGCCCGGCTCTTCTCCTCGTCGCGACGGGCGCCGCCAAAGGCGGCGTCGAAGCCATATTTGTCGAGCGCCTGCTTAAGCCCTTCGGTCTTCCACATATCGGTGTGCAACGAGCCATGGTCGAACGGATTGATCCCGCGATCCATCGCTTCGGGATTTCGATAGACGATGAGCTCCATTCCGCTCTGGCGCGCCATTCGGTCGCGGAGCTCGTACATCGCCCGGAACTTCCAGGTCGTGTCGACATGAAGCAGGGGAAAAGGCGGCGGTGACGGATGGAAGGCCTTGCGCGCGAGATGCAGCATGACGGCGCTGTCCTTGCCGACCGAATAGAGCATCACCGGCCGCTCGGTCTCCGAGACGACCTCGCGCAGGATGTGGATCGATTCGGCCTCCAGCCGTTCGAGATGAGTGAGAAGCCTGGCCACGATCCGAATGCCTTTCACGCCAGCGAGCGCTGCGCGCTCTTGACCCTTTCCTAGCGCGGGAGCACATCGAGACCCTCTCCCATTCGGGAGGGGATGGTCGAGCCCGCATATGATGTCCGCCACCGACGAGAGGGACCTGGTCACCGCGCTTCACGGCGGAGGGGACGAAACGCCCTTATGGTCGACCTTTCTCGTCCGACTGCGGCGACGGTTTCGCGCCGATGCGGCGCGGCTCGTCCTGACCCGGGGCGGGGATAAGGCCAGGCCGCGGATCGAGATCGTCGCGGAGCCCGAGGCCAGCCAGGCGAGATTGGTGGAGCACCGGACCCCGCACTGGCCGCCGGGGACGGATGTGCGGTCGCAACGGGTCTACACGCTGAGCGAGCTGTCCGGTGGCGTGAATGCCGTCGCGCCATGTCGGCACGGACTGCTGCTGAAGATCAGCGAACCGCCTTTGACCGCCTGGCTGATCCTCGCGCGGGCGAACGAGGAATTCACAGCCGGAGAGCGCGCGCTGTTGAGCGGGTTGACCCAGCATTTGTCGATCGCGCTTCGCAACCACGCCGGTCGCGAGCTG
>JAQGLD010000373.1 GCA_028293055.1 Alphaproteobacteria bacterium | reverse complement strand
ATTCCGGCTGGACCCTCGACCCGTGGATAACCTCGCCGCTCGCTCTGTCGCTCTTGCTCTACACCCTCGGTTCGTTGCGGTTGTGGGCGCGTTCCAGCCTCGGGCGCGCACAACTGCGGCGGGGCGCCTTGCTGTTCGGCAGCGGGTGGGCGATCCTTGCGGGTGCGGTGATGAGCCCGCTCCACGAAGCCGGCGAGCACAGCTTTGCGATGCACATGATCGAGCACGAGTTGATCATGCTTCCCGCCGCCTTGCTGCTCGTCGCAGCGCGACCGGGGGCGGCCATGCTCTGGGCTTTGCCGGTCCGGCTTCGGGCCGGTTTCGGGACCGCTGCGATCGCCGGCCGGGCGCTGTGGCGGAGGCTGACCGATCCCGTGACGGCAACCCTGATCCAGGCAGTGACGATGTGGGCCTGGCACGCTCCGGCATTGTTCGACCGGGCGCTTGACAGCCAGGCCTGGCACGTCGCCCAGCACCTCTCTTTCCTGGTTTCGGCTCTCCTGTTCTGGTGGGCTATGGCGCATGGCCGCGCCAGCCAGGGCAGCGCGGCCGCCTGTCTGTTCGTCACCTCGCTGATCGGTGGAGCGCTGGGAGCGCTGATGACCTTCTCGGCGAGCCCATGGTACCGGGGCTATGCGGAAATGGGCCTGACGCCTGCCGGGTTGAGCCCGGTCGAGGACCAGCAGCTCGCCGGACTGCTGATGTGGATTCCGGGCGGCCTGTTCCACGCCATCGCCGCCCTCTTTGTCCTTTATCGTTGGCTCCGGGCCAGTGAGGTGGGCCATGCCATTGCTGCCGAATAGGGCCACCCTCGCGATCGCGCTCCCGCTGGCGGCCGCACTGCTGCTCGCCGGCGGCTTCTACGCGGACTCGAGGCACGAAGCGGTGAAGCTCGAAAGAAAGGCGGAGGCCATGACCGGCGGCAATGTCGACCGCGGCCGGCTCGCCTATCAGCAATCGGGATGCGGCGGTTGCCATGCGTTGCGCGGCGTGCCGGGAGCGCAAGGCGCGGTGGGTCCGCCGCTCGACGGGATAGCCGCCCGGGCGATCATCGGCGGACGGCTCGAGAACAGGCCCGACAATATGATCCTCTGGATCCGGCATCCCCAGCATGTCTCGCCAGGGACGGCGATGCCTGAGCTGGGCGTCACTCCGGCTGCGTCCCGCGACATCGCGGCCTATCTCTACACGCGTACATGATGAGGAGGGGCGCACGTTTCGGTGCGCAGATTTGGCGAGTGGCTCGCTTCGGCGCCGGTCACTCTCTCCTTGGCGGGTGCGGGCGCGCCGGAGTGAAACGCCTCGGATCCGGTCTTTGCCTGATCCTGGCTGGATGCGGCGCGGGCAGCCGGCCCGAGCTGGTCGTGTGTGCCGACCCCAACAACCTGCCTTTTTCAAACAAGGCCGGGCAGGGATATGAGAACCATATTGCCGCTCTGGTTGCCCGCGACCTCGATCGCCCCCTGCGCTATGTCTGGTGGGCGCAGAGGCGCGGCTATGTCCGCAACACGCTCGGAGAATCGAAATGCGACCTTTGGCCCGGCGTTTCGGCGGGGGTGGATATGGTCGCGACGACGCGGCCTTATTACCGGTCCAGCTACGTGTTCGTGACCCGCTCCGGCGACGCGCTCGCCGGGCTGACGCTCGATGATCCGCGGCTGCGCAGGCTTCGCCTCGGCGTCCAGCTCATCGGCGACGACGGGATGAACACCCCTCCGGCCCACGCACTCAGCCGGCGCGGGGTGATCGCGAACGTCAAAGGCTATATGCTCTACGGCGATTACAGCCGGCCAAATCCCCCTTCCGAGATCGTCAGCGCCGTGGAGAAAGGCGAGATCGACGTCGCCTTGGTCTGGGGACCCTTGGCGGGCTATTTCGCAAAGCGTTCGCGCGGGAAATTGCGGATTGAGCCGGTTACGCCCTGGCTCGACGACGCCCAGTGGCCGATGCTTTACGACATTTCGATGGGGTTGAGGAAGGATCGGCCGGAGCTGCGCGGACAGGTCGAAAAGGTGTTGGCCCGACGCCGGCCGGAGATTGCCCGGATCTTGAAGGTTTACGGAGTCCCGGTGGCGGGTTGACCGCGTCCATGTTTCGCGCGCCGACGAATGCCGGAAGCGGCGCGCTCTGGGCGAGGCAACGCGCCCGCTCAGCCGGGCTCGTAACGGCCCGGTCCCGTCAGGGGACGCGGGGCGACTTTCAAGGTCGGCGTCTCCGGCTGCGAGTCCTCGCGGACCAACGCGGCAGGCGAAGGCGAGAGGTCCGGGCCGCCGCAGGCAACAGCGACTCGATCGTCTCCATCCGCCGGTTCAACGCGACCACTCCCGTGCATCTTCCAGTTCGATCTCAGCAACCCCGCTCATCGCACGCCTCAGCTCTTGCGGTCGCCGCGGTCGCCCTGGCCAGGCTTGGATTCGGTTTTCGCGTGCTGGCGGCGATCCGCGGCCAGTGAGCGGCCGACGTCGACCACTTCCTTGAACTGGCCTTTTTCGTCGCGGCGAACATAACGTTTGTCCGTACCGGTATCGATCAGTTCACGCTTGCCGGTCATGATGTTTCCTTTCGAGTGATGCGGAACAACGGGCTGGCTGCGCGCCGCGTCGCCCCCGCAGGGGCCGTGCGCGGCGTTCCATGCAGCCACCTCCCCCTACAGATTGATGAACAGGGAAAAGGCGAAGACGATCACGATCACGCCCATCACCGCCCAAAGGATTGTCTTTCGCTTGCCATCCTCACCTTTCGTCATTCCGCGCCAACCGCCAAACCGGGTTGCCGTTCCTCCAACCGGGTCCATGCTAAAATGGGTTAATGAGATTCCTTCCAAGCCGCCAGAAATCCGCCGCTGGAGCTTCCCCTTGCGAGCGGAGGAGGCCCGTGGCAGGCTGCCAAAGCTGAGCCGGGAGGAGCAGAAATGAGAGCGATCTTCGTTGCGATGCTGTGCGTGCAGGTCGGCCTGGCATTGGTGACGGCCTATACCATCGTCATGGCGAAACCCTCGCCGAACAGGCCGAGGCCGGTCTGGTCCAGCCTTGCTTTCTCGCTGCTGGTGACCTCGATGGTGTCGTCGCAGATCGCCGACCGCCACGATCTTTCGTCGGGCGCGCAACTGCTGCATTTCGGCTCGGCGGTGCTGCTCGGCATGGGATTGGTCAGCCTGCTCGTGCTCCTGCGCCAGCGCCTCGGCCGCGACCGGGTCGAGACCCTTCAACCGTAGCGACTGGCCCGGGCAGAGCCCCCTCGAGCGGCGCTGCCGCGGCGATCGTCACTGCGTCGCGGACGCAAAGCCGGTGGAGGGCTGCGAAGCGGGATTGTGCGTCAGGTCCAGATAATAAGCCGCGAGCAGATAATGGGCGCGCGCGGCTTCAGGATGCCGCGCTTCGTAGGCCGCTTCGATCTCGGCCTCGGCGCGCTGCCGGAAATAGCCACGATCGCAGGTCCGCATGGAGTCGCTCGAGGCGTTCATCCTTTCGCCTTGTGACGCCGGGTTTCCCAACCCTTTTTCGCCGCAGCACTACGGTCCGCAGCGCTCCGGCTTGAAGACGACCCTCCCTTGCGGCCGCCCTTGCGGGAGGATTCGTGACTTTCGGCCTTGCCGCGCCCGGACCCCGATTTCTTGCCGCCGCCGGATTCCTTGTTCACCGTCGCCCAAGCTCGCCGCTCCGCCTCACCCTTCGAGACGCCGCGATCCTCATAGCCTTCCTCGATATGCTCGGCCTTGCGCTTCTGCTTGTCGGTATATTTGCCCTTATCACCCTGCGGCATCAGGATTCTCCCGGAAATATGACGGAGCGACAACGCCGGCCTCGGGCTCTGGATCCATGGGCGCGAGGGTCCATCTACCGCTTGGCGAGCGCTTTCAAGGCACGGAAAAGGGCCGCGAAGACGCGCTATGGCCGCCATCGGGCGAGGTGGGCCAGCGACAAAAGGGGCTCCCGGCTGCCCCCCGTGGTCGAAGGCAGGGGCGATTATCGCTGACCCGAGCTGGTCCTAGGTCTTGCCGGATGAATGATCCATTACGGATGTGCGCAACTGCGCAGCGCGAGGCTTATGCGGACGGAGAAAAGCCCGGCCGTTTCCGGCCAGGCTGATCCCGCGACGGACTTGATCCGACCGTCATTTCAAGGGGCTGATGGCCCGCTTAGCGGTACCGCCAGTTATCATGCCAGCGTTCGCGATGCTGATAGTAGCGATGACCGTCCCAATAGCCGCGGCCGCGATAGAAATTGCCGATGACCAGGTTCGGGGCGACCGC
>JAQGLD010000350.1 GCA_028293055.1 Alphaproteobacteria bacterium | reverse complement strand
GTGATCGTCTTCATCTGGGGGCTGATCAAGCGCCGCAAGCGCACCGCCAAGATCGCCTTCGCGGCGATCGTCGGAATCAGCATCTTCAACCCGACCAATCCGGCGCGAATATTCAATCCGGCGTTGGCATTGCCGGCGTCGCCCGCGCGAAGCGTCATGGGCCTTCCGGCAGGCGGGCCGCTCGTGACCAAGACTCCGTCCGACGCCGCTACTCGCTACATGCTGGCCCAGATCGCCTATGTCGAAGGGGATCGCAGAAGTGCGGCAAGCTTCGCACGCGGCCTCGATTCCGGCAATCTGATGTCCCCGATCGAGGCGCCGTTCCGGCTCCAGTTCCTCCAGGGCCGGAATCAGGGGCTGACCACCGTCTGCAAGTGGAACGGCTGCCTCGGCGAATCGACGCGCGGCACCCTGTCCGTCCTGGCCTGGCTGCTCTTCGCTCTCGCCAGCGCGGCAGCGGGCTCGTGCCTGTGGTTCTCGCTGAGCCTTCGCCGCCGTTGCGAGCGGGTCGCCGAGCTCGAGGCGGGACGGCGGCTGCGTCGCCCGCTCGCCGCGTGACCGGCCCGCAGGTCGAGCGGCTCGTCAACCGCCGCGACCGCCTGCTGATTGCGGCAAAGTGGCTGCTGCTGATCTGCGCCGGCTTCTGGCTGACCAGCATCGCCTTCTACGACGCCGCCGCCGATCCGGGCCTCGAGATGAAGAAGATCCTGCTGCCCGCGCGGCTAAGCTTCGCGCTGCTCCAGGCGGGCGTGGACCCGCTTCCGATCCGTCGCATCTGGGGCGGGCCGGCGACCCTTTTCGGCCTGCGATGCTTCGAGGCGAGCTTGTTCTTCACCGCCTTGGTCGCCCTCGGCTACATCTGGTTCCGGCGCCGCCGGGTCTCGCGCGTCGGAGCCGGGCTCCTGCTGCTCTCGATGCCGCTTTTCTATCTCGGCGGGATGGCCGCGCGCCCGCTCGCTTTCTCGGTCTATATCAAGGCGGACCAGCTCGAGCCGCTCGCCCGATCGATCGAGCGGACCCAGCCCGGCGCCATCGCGACGCTCCGCGAGGGCGGCCGCCTACCCCTCCCCGAAGATGCCGGCGGAGTACGCCAGCTGCGCGCGGTCCAGGCCCAGGGCCGGATCATCGTCCAGTCGCGCGATCCGAGCCCGCCGCTGCGCGATCGCAAGGATGCGGAGGCGATGCGCTTCGCTCTGGCGCAGCAGGCCTGGCTGGCCGGAGACCGCGCCCAGTTGCGCCGAATGCTCCCGCTTCGCCTCACTTTGGCCCCCACCGACCTTCCGTCGCGAAACGACATTGCGCGCAGGCTCGCCGCGATCGAGCATATGGCCGGCACGCCCGCGGTCACCGGCGAGGATCGAAGCTGGGTCGCCGCCGGCGATGCGGCCTGGGCCCGAGCGATGCGCCTGATCCACCTCAACCGCTATGGCATCAATATCCTGCTGTGGCCGGGCCTGGTCCTGCTCGTCGTCGGCCTGATCCTCGGCCGGAGGGTGAAGAAGATCGAGCGGCATCTCGCGACCGGTGCCGGCAGGCTGCCGCCACCGCCGCTTGTGACGGGGTTCGGACGGGCTGCGGGGCCCGGGCGCCCCCTGCCGGGTAACGGCGATTTAACGGCCGGCTGCTAAGCCGTTAGCCATGAACGCAGCCGTGCCCCGCCCGCAGAGCACTCCACTCTATGACGGCCTCACGCCGCAGGACGAGGCGGCGCTCGCCCGCTTCGACGGTGCGCTGGCGCCGCACGAGCCGGATTCGGAGCTGCTCAACGGCACTCCGGCCCGCTCGCTGACCGAGGCGCTGGCGACACTGGTCGAGGGTCTCACCCGTATCGACGTGGATCGGGTTCGCCGCCGGCAGAGCTGGTGGCATCGTTTCACCGGCGCGGATCTGGAGGCGCGGCTCGAGCTCGAGGTCGCGGTCCGCTCGCTTCGCGACGACATGCAGAATCTCGCCCAGGCCGCGGCGGCCGCGGAGCGGGCTTCGCGCGCGATGCGGGCCGACATTCCCCGGCTCGAGGCGGCCCAGGCCGATCACGAAAACCTGATCGACGAAACCAGCGCCTTCCTCGTCGGGGCCGACGGCCGCAATCCCGTCACTGCCCGGCTCGAGCGCAGGCTCGGCAATCTCCAGGCACTGTGCGCCTCGAACCGGCTCGCCCGCGCCCAGATGCTGCTCGCCGTCGATCATCTCGGCGCCCTGCTCGACCGCTATCGCGACGTCGAGCAATTGCTCTTCCCGGTCTGGCAGCAGCACGCCCTCGCCGTCGCCCAGAGCGCTGCGCCGCTCGCCGACCGCCCGGGCCTGTTCGACCAGTTCAAATCCGCGCACGGCCGCCTCGCCGAGGCGCTCGTGCCAGCCAAGGAGGCCACTCCGTGAACCTTCCCGCCCAGATCAACACAATCGTCCCGGTTGAATTTTCGGAACGCCTGCTCGCGCCGCGAATCGATCAGCAGGAGGTCTCCGCGCTCGCCGAGAGCATCGACACCAGCTCGCCGCTCGCAGTCGCCTCTTTCGGCCACGAGATCGGCCAGACGACCAGCTCCTATGCCGATCAGCTGCTCAACCAGGCGCGCAGCGACGACCTCGACGATGTCGGCGGCAAGCTCAACGAGATCGTGGTCGCGGCCCAGTCCTTCGATCTCTCCGCCTTCGACAGCAAATGGGCGCGCGCGCCTCTCGTCGGCGGGTTCGTCCGGCAGTTCATCCTGACCAAGGAGAAAGCCGTCGCCCGCTTCGCCTCGCTCGAGGACCAGGTCGGCAAGCTCGTCGCCAGCATCGAGGGCACGCTCAAACGGCTCGAGGCCCGCTCGAAATCGCTCGAGGACATGTATGCCGGGATCACCGAGGAGCATCGCGTACTCGCCACCCATGGCGAAGCGGCGAAGCTTCGAATCGCCAGGCTCGACGACGAGATCGCCGAATTGCGCGCGCTTCCGCAGGATCTCGCGACGATCGAGACGGTGAGCGCGCTGGAGGGCAGCCGCCAGGCCCTCGCCAAGCGGATCGGGGACCTCGCCGTGCTTCAGCACAGCGCCCTCCAGACCCTGCCCATGGTCCGGATGATGCAGGCCAACAATGTCGTCCTGCTCGAGAAATTCCAGACCATCCAGCGCCTGACCTTGCCGGCGTGGAAGCGGACCTTCGTGCTGGCCCTCGCCCTCAACGAGCAGCGCGACGCGGTGAAGCTCGCCGACAATATCGACGACGCGACCAATTATTTCATGCGCCGCAACAGCGAGATCCTCCACGAAAACACGGTGGAGACGGCACGCGCCAACCAGCGGCTGGTGATCGACGTCGAGACCCTGCGCACCGTCCACGACAATGTCGTCAAGACCCTGGTGGATGTCCGCGCCGCGCATGAGGAAGGCGCGCAGAAGCGCCAGGAGGCGCTCGCCGAGCTCGCCCGGTTGCGCAGCGACATGGCCGGCGGGCTTGCCGGCCTGGCGCGACCCCAGGCCGAGGCGGCGTGACCGACGCCGCCGAGCAGCTCGAAGCGCTCGGTGCGCGCGCCCGGAGGCTTCGTCGCTACGCGAAGCGGGCCCTGTTCGCCGCTTTGACCACGATCGGAATCGCCATCTGCTTCTGGCGTCCCGATCCGGCCGGCGACGAGCTCCTCTCGCTTTATGTCGCGATCCCGGCGCCCCTCGACCGCTTCCTGCTCGCCCACCAGGTCGGCATCCGTTCGGAGCCGGCCTGGCTGATCGCCAATGCGGCGACCGCATGGATGTGGTTCGGCCTCGCCATCCCCGCAATCTGCGTCGCGCTCATCCTGTTCAAGCGGCTGGTGCCATCGCTGGTCGCGCGGATCATCCTGTTCGTGACCTCGCCAATCTGGCTGGCGATCGTGCTCAGCGCGATTCCGCACCGCGCCTCGGTCCAGGTCATGGCCGCCCAGAAAGGCGTGATCGTCGATCATGACGGCGCGCCCCCGGTGACGTCTTCGTGGGCCTACAGCCCGCCAATCCCGGCCTTTCACCTCCGCCCGGAAGGGCTCGCGCCGCCGCTGGCCGACCAGGCCCGCTATGCGCTCGCCCAGCAGGCCTATCTCGACGGCGACGCCGCTCGCACGGCAGCGCACCTGCGCACGCTCACCGGGGCCTGGCGACCCGACCCGCATTCGGCCGAGCGCATCGCCATATTGGTGCGCTGGACTGGGCTGCATAGACAGGAAGCGGGGAGTGTCGCACCTCGCCTCGGCAGCGCCGCCAATCCGCTGCTTTACCGGCTGATGTCGCTCCTGCTCGGCGGGCTCGGCCTGCTGACCTTCGCCGGCGCGATGCTGATCGACGTGGTTGGGACTCGTCGGGAGCGCCGGCACGGCCGCATCGCGGAGAAACTGGCGAGCAGCGCGCCGATCGACGCCTTCCCTCGCGATCCGGCCCCTTCCGGCTTCGGCCGCAAGGCCGCTGCGACAGCGCCCTTCTAGAAGCCCTGCCGCTTCAGCCCCTCGGCGATGCGCGCTTTGACCCGCGCGTCCTGGAAGGGAAAGGAGCGGAAGAAATCCTCGCGGCCGAGTCTGACGTCGCGCTGCCTCGCCCGGCCCGCCCACATCGCGGCGCCCTCTTCGTCGCCTCCCAGAGCGTGGCAGGCCGCGGCGATCACATCGATCAGCACATGCGCGCCTGGCGCCCGCGCCGCGCGGCCGCTCCAGACGATCGCCTGCTCGTCATCGCCGCGGACGAGATGGGACAGCGCCCGGGTGGCGAGCATCGCATAATGAAGCGGGTCGATCGGGCTGAGCTGCATCGAGCGGTCCGCGTCCGCCTGCCCGGCTTCGCCCTGGCCGAGCAGGGTCTCGGTCCAGGCCGTCGCGTATATCGCCTGGGCGTAATTGGGGCTGAGCTCGGTCGAGCGGGCAAGCCAGGCCAGGCTGTCCTCGAGGCCGCCCTCCAGCCAGAGCGCGCGCCCCATCGCCAGATTGACGAACGGATCGAGCGGATCGCACTCGACGGCGCGCTCGGCATGGGCCCGCGCCAGCTTCGCTTCCGCCGCCGGCTCTCCGCGATAGCGAAGGAAGGCGTTCTGGAAGCGGGTGAAGGACAGGCCGGCATGGGCCCGTGCGAAATCCGGCGATTTCGACAAGGCGTGCTCGAACATCAGCGTCGCGGCCTCGTTCGGCCCGGCGCTGAACCGGAACATGTGCTGGAGGCCGAGATGATAAGCCGACCAGGCGTCGAGCCGCTCGGGCACGTCCAGCCGCGCCTGCTGCGCCTCGTTGAGCGGGATCCTGATCTCTAGCGCAGCCATGATCTCGGCGACGATCCGGCCGCGTATGTCGTGCACGGCTTCGGCCGGAGCGGTGTACCGCTCGGCCCACAGGATCGCGCCGCCCGCGGTGTCGGCAAGCTCGGCCGAGATCGCGATTCCCCCACCCTCGATTTCCAGCGTGCCCGACAGGCTGTAGCCGACGCCGAGCAGCTTGCCGACATTGAGCGGGTCGCTCGCGGCGCCGCGGATCCGGAACGACGATCCGCGGGCGATGACCTTGAGCCAGCGCAGCCGGCTGAGCTGGGCGATCAGCTCGTGCGGCAGCGCCTCGGCGATGAATCCGAGCCGGCCTGGATCGCCGAGCAGATCGAGTGGCAGCACCGCGATCGAGGGTCGCTCGCCAGCCGCTCCGGCCTCTTCCGGCGGGGCTGGCCGCGGCGCTGCGGACGGCGGCGCAAGCGCGACCTCGCCGACGAAGCGGAATCCGCGGCCGTGGATCGTGCGGATCAGCGCCTGGCGCGTGCCGTCGTCCCCGATCGCCTGGCGCGCGGACTTGATCCGGCTCGAGATCGCAGCTTCGGAGACGATACGGCCATGCCAGACCAGGTCGATCAGCTCGTCGCGAGTGACCAGCCGGTCGCTCCGCTCGACCAGAGCGAGCAGCAGCGAAAGCACTTGGGGCTCGACCGCGACCGACTCGCCGTCGCGCCTCAGCTCGAACTGGTCTCCATCGAGCAGGAACGGGCCGAAGCGATAGCGCATCGCTTTGTGTAGCATGGCGCCATTCTCCATGAAATCTGCAGCCCGCCTGCAAGCTTCGCGGTTCCGCTTCGCCTAATGCGGTCTGGTCAGCGGCCGTTCGGCCGCGTCCCGAGGAGAAAGATCATGCCGCTCGTCGACATCCAGATCATCAAGGACGTCTTCACCCCCGACCAGAAGCGCTCGCTGATCGAGAAGGTCACCGACGCGATGGTCGCGGTCGAGGGCGAGGCGATGCGGCCGGTCACCTGGGTCCGCATCCGCGAGATCGAGCAGGGCGACTGGGCGATCGGCGGCAAGCTCCTCACCGCCGCCGACGTTCATGCCATGGCGGGGTGACGCTCGCTCGGCGATCGTCATTCCTCGGCTATCGAGGGCCGGCCGGCGGACTACCGAGACAGGTTACAATTTTTCTCGCGCGACGCTATCGCACCGCCGATGTGGCTTCTCGACAGGCTGCTCGCCCGCTTGCTCAGCCGCGGCGAGCTGATCATCACCGACCATCAGGGCCGATCGCGCCATTATGGCGTTGCGACGCCAGGCTTCCCGCGAGTCGCGATCCGGTTGCAGGACAAAAGGGTCGGGCGCGACATCGCGCTCAACCCGCGGCTCGGAGTGGCCGAGGCCTATATGGATGGCCGCCTGACGTTCGACGAAGGCGACATCGTCGCGCTCACCCGGCTGGTCAAGCTCAACGACCGGTTCGAGGACGGCAAGCCGCATCCGGAGCTTGGCGGCCTGCTTCGCAGGTTCAGGAAATGGCGCCGCCGGCGCAACGACCTCGCCCGCTCGCGGCGCAACGTCGCCCACCATTACGACATCGGCAATTCGCTGTACCGGCTCTTCCTCGACGAGGACATGCAATATAGCTGCGCCTATTTCACCGATCCCAGCGTCGGCCTCGACCGGGCGCAGGCCGACAAGAAGGCCCATATCGCCGCCAAGCTGTTCCTCAAGCCGGGCCAGAAGGTGCTCGACATTGGCTGCGGCTGGGGCGGACTCGCACTCTACCTCAATCGCCATTTCGACGTGGACGTGCTCGGAGTCACCCTGTCCGAGGAGCAGCTTGCCCTCGCCCGCGAGCGGGCCCGCGCGGCCGGAGTCGAGGACCGGGTTCGCTTCGAGCTGATCGACTATCGCGAAGTCGCGGGCCAGTTCGACCGGAT
>JAQGLD010000314.1 GCA_028293055.1 Alphaproteobacteria bacterium | reverse complement strand
TGTCTTCCGGTCCTTTCGAAGCGTCGATTGCAACCGATATGGTTCGCGCTCGATCCGCTGCGGAGATTCCGGTGGTTACGCCTTCCTTGGCCTCGATCGAGGTGGTGAAGGCGGTTTCGTGGCGGGTGCGGTTGTGGCGGCTCATCAGCTCGAGGCCGAGCTGCTCGATCCGCTTGCCACTCATCGCCAAGCAGATCAGGCCGCGCCCGTGGGTCGCCATGAAGTTGATTGCATCGGGAGTCGCCATCTGGGCGGGAATGACGAGGTCGCCCTCATTCTCGCGGTCCTCGTCGTCGACGAGGATGAACATGCGGCCGTTGCGGGCCTCGTCGATCAATTCCTCGGGAGTGGACAGGAAACTCCGTTCCATCAGCGGCGAAGCTCCATCATGCGGCCGATATAGCGGGCGAGCACATCGATCTCGATATTGAGCCGGCGGCCCGGAACGATCTCGGAGAAGCTGGTCTCGGCGGCGGTGTGCGGAATGATGTTGATGCTGAAGCGCACTCCGTCGGTGATCGGCTCGACATCGTTGACGGTAAGCGAAACGCCGTCGAGGGCCACCGAGCCCTTGGGCGCGATATAGGCTTCGATCTCGGCGCCGGCGATGACGCTGATCCTAACCGAATCGCCGACCGGAGCGACCCCCTCGACCGTGCCGATTCCGTCGACATGGCCGGAGACGATATGCCCGCCAAGCTCGTCGCCGACGCGCAAGGCGCGCTCGAGATTGAGCCTGGCGCCTGTCTTCCAAAGGTCCGGGGCGGTGCGGCCGACCGTCTCGGCAGAGACATCGACCGCGAACCAGCCCTCGCCCTTGTCGACCACGGTCAGACACACGCCCGAACACGCGATCGAGGCGCCGAGCGCGACTCCTGCCATGTCGTAGCCGGAACCGATCCGCAGCCGCAGGTCGCCGCGTTGCTCTGCTAAGAGCACCCGTCCGACATCGGTGATGATACCCGTGAACATGTTCAAACCTCAGAAAACCGCTCTCGGGAGCGTCGTCCCTCGATACGGGCCTTCGACCTGTCGAAGGGCGGACATCGGCGGATCAGGGCTCAGCAGCCCTCCCGGACGCGCTCGTAGACTTCAAGCCGGTCGATGCCAAGCACATGGCTTTCGGCGATTCGCCAACGGCCGTGCGCATCGGCCAGGGATCCGAGACCGATGTCGCCTAGCCCCGACTTGCCTTCGCCGATCAGGATCGGCGCCCGGTAGAGCATGAGCCGGTCGACCAGGTCGGAGCGCAGAAAGGCCGCGCCGGCCGAGGCGCCGCCTTCGACGAGCAGGTCGTTGATCCCGGTCAGGGCGAACACGCCCTCAGGAGCAGCCAGGCTTTCCCAGCCGGGCGGCGCCTGGTGGCGAGTGAGCACCAGGCGGTGCGGAGACCTTTGCTCAAGGCCCTCCAGCCGGACATCGAGGCGCGGCGAATCGGCGTCGAGCGTTCCCCGACCGACCAGGATGGAGTCGCAGCGCGCCCGCTCGAGATGGGTATGCGCGCGCGCTTCCGGACCGGTGATCCAATGGCTTTCACCAGAGGCGAGGGCGATCCCGCCGTCGAGCGAAGTGGCCAGCTTCAGCGTGATGTAGGGGCGGCCCGCGCGGATTCGGGTCAGGAAACCGGCCATCGACCGGCTCGCCGGCTCGTGGTGGAGCCCGTTCGCGACCCGGATCCCCGCGGCCTCGAGCCGGAGAACGCCTTCGCCGCGCATCCGCGGATCAGGATCGGGAATCGCGACACTGACTTCAGCAATCCCTGCCTCGACCAGCAGGTCTGCGCAGGCGGGACCGCGCGGGCTGAGGTGGCAGCAGGGCTCGAGCGTGACGTAGGCATGGGCGCCGCGGGCGAGCGCTCCGGCGTCGGCCAGCGCCATCGCCTCGGCATGGGGCCGGCCGCCGCCCTGGGTCCAGCCACGGCCGACGATGCGGCCGTCGCGGACGATGACGCAGCCGACATTGGGATTGGGCGCGGTCAGGCCCCGGCCGCGCTCACCGAGCGCGATGGCGGCACCCATCCAGCGCGGGTCGCTAGGGTCCGGACCCGTTACCGGCAACGGGTCCGGACCCTCATCAAATGCCGATCCGCTCCAGATCCTTGTCGACCTTGCGGAACTGGCGCTGGCGTTCCTTGATCGCGGCCTCGCGCTCGACCTGGTGCTTCTTCTGGTCGGCGATGATCTGCGCGTCGGTGCGGGTGGCCGGCCAGCTCTGCACCATGATCAGCTCGGGTCCAGGGCCAATATCCTGCTTTCCGTCGAGCAGGAACAGGACGATGATGCTGAGCGGCATCACGATCGCCATCGTCGCAGCGAACCATTGGACCCGGCTGCGGCCGGCGGTGAAGGCCTTCAGATCGGTCCAGAGCGCACGGGGCGAGGCGGGGGCAGGAAACCACATGGCGCCAAGATAGTCGTCGTGGCCGCGAGTCGCCAGCCCCCGCCTCATGGGTTCAGCCATTGCCTTCGTCGAGCCGGAAGGTGACGCTCATCAGCTTGCTGCTCTCGATCGGCTTGCCGTCGAGCAGAGCAGGCTTGAAGCGCCAGTAGCGAAGTGCCTGGCGCTCGGTTGCGACGAAGAAGTCGTCCCGGCTCGCCCGCACCTTCTCGACGGCTTTGACCCGGCCGTCTGCGCCGATCGAAACCCGAACCTGAACCGAGCCTTCGGCGCCCTCGCGTTGCGCCGAGGCGGGGTAAGGGGGCTGGAGAGGGCTGCGACTGTCGATCTCCGCGCCGGAGCGAACTGGATCGCGGAACACCGGCGGCGGCGGCAGAGGCGGCAGCACGGTCTCGTTGCCGGGTCTCACATAGGGCAGAGGTGGCAGGTCGAGGGGTCGGATGTCCGCGACGACCGGCTTCTGCGGCAATGGTACGATCGGTTTCACGGTGTCGATCACGCTCACCTGCTGCGGCGTCCTGGGATGCGGCGGAGGAGGCACATTGGGTGGTGGCGGAGGCGGGTCCTTGATTAGCTTGACGACGATCGGCGGCTCTTTGTGCTGGGTGGCGTAGTCGCTCCTGGCCGTCATCAAGGCGGTCAGGGCCGCACCGTGCAGGAGTACGACCACGGTTATTCCGGCCGGGCTCATCCGTTTCTGCTGGTAAAATCCTCCTTGGGTCATCGTTCCTCTCCTTGCTCTGCCCTATCGGCACCAATGAGATGTTATCTTATTATACGATGTTACAACATCTCATAAACAACGAAAAGTCGAATTGTTCCGAGCGAGCGTGACGCCCCGTGTTTTCAGGCCGCGCGCAGCCTTGCGATCGCCTGGTCGCGGCCGATCAGGGGAAGCAGCGCCGCCATTTCGGGCCCCGAATCGCGTCCGGTCAGGGCGCGGCGAAGCGGATGGAACAGCAATTTGCCGCTGCGTCCGCTGCTCTGCTTGAGCTCGGCGACGAGCTGGCGCCACGGCTCGGCCGCCCAGTCGATCGCAGCCGCCGCATCCGCCGCCGCCGAGAGGAAGTCGCGATCCTCCTCGGGCGCCTCGGCCTCGACATGGCCGTGGAGGATTTCCCACCAGTCGGATGCTTCCGAGACCGATTTGAGATTGGGGCGGATCGCCGCCCAATCCTCGGGCCCCATCCCGGAGGGTAGCCGGTCGGACGCTGCATCGAACGGAAGCTGGTGGACGATCCGCGCGTTGAGCGCAGCCAGCTCGTCGAGATCGAAACGCGCCGGTGCTCGGCCGAAGGTGCCGAAGTCGAAGGCCTGGATCAGCGGCTCCGGGGAGGTCACCGGCTCGACCGGCAGGCTGGTCCCGATCCGGGCGAGCTTGGCGACCAGCGCCATCGGCTCGAT
>JAQGLD010000299.1 GCA_028293055.1 Alphaproteobacteria bacterium | reverse complement strand
CGCGGATCGCCCGCAACACCCAGCTGATCCTCGCCGAGGAGACCGGAATACCCAATGTCGCCGACCCGCTCGGCGGCTCATATTATATCGAGAGCCTGACCCGGGATCTCGCCGACCAGGCCTGGGCGCTGATCGGGGAGGTCGAGGGGCTTGGCGGAATGACCGCTGCGGTCGGCGATGGCCTGCCCAAGCGCCGGATCGAGCAAGCCAGCGCCGAGCGACAGGCGAGGGTCGATCGCGGCGAGACGGTGATCGTAGGGGTCAATCGCTACCGGCTCGACAACGAGGCGCCGCTCGAGACCCTCGAGATCGACAATGACAAGGTCCGCGCCGGGCAAGTCGCCCGGCTCGCCAAGGTCCGCGCGGGCCGTGACGAGGCTGCGGCGCAAGCGGCGCTCGATGCGCTACGCGAAGGCGCCAAGGGGGATGGCAACCTGCTCGCTTTGTCGGTCGAGGCGGCTCGCGCGCGGGCGACACTCGGCGAGATCAGCCTCGCGCTCGAGGATGTGTTCGGCCGCTACGGCACCACGCCCGTGCCGGTGCGCGGAATCTATGGCGGCGCCTATAAGGGCGATCCGGCCTGGGAGCGGGCCGAGGCGGGCACCGAGGCGATCGCCCACCGGCTCGGCCGCAAGCCTCGAATGCTCGTCGCCAAGATGGGCCAGGACGGCCATGACCGTGGCGCCAACCTGGTCTCCTCCGCCTTTGCCGATCTCGGCTTCGAAGTCGTGTCGGGTCCGCTCTTCCAGACTCCCGAGGAGAGCGCCCGGCTCGCGGTCGAGGAGAATGTCGACGTGGTCGGCGCCTCGAGCCTTGCCGCCGGCCACAAGACTTTGGTTCCGGAGCTGATCGGACGGCTTCGCGACCTCGGACGGCCGGACATCAAGGTCGTCGTCGGCGGAGTCATTCCAGCCCAGGATTACGACATGCTGCGCGAGGCCGGAGTGCAGGCGATCTTCGGGCCGGGAACCAATCTCGTCGAAGCCGCCGGCGAGGTTCTCAAATTGCTCGGGCATAATATGCCCCCATTGGAAGAAGCCGCGGAATGACTGAATTGCTGAAAGAGCGGGAAGCCGGTTTCCCGGCGAAGGCCGGGATCCAGTCGAACATCGCTACTGGGCCCCGGCCTGCGCCGGGGTGCACCGAAATTCGGTGCAACTGGACCCGCCCGGAAATCGCCAGTCTGTTCGACCGCCCCTTCCTCGACCTGGTCTTCGATGCCCAGCAGGTCCATCGCGATCACCACCCGCGCAAACAGGTCCAGCTCTCGACCCTGCTGTCGATCAAGACCGGCGGCTGCCCCGAGGATTGCGGCTATTGCAGCCAGTCGGCCTTTGCCGAGACCGGGCTCAAGGCGGAGAAACTGATGGATGTCGGCGCGGTGCTCGCTTCCGCCGCCGAGGCCAAGGCTTCCGGGTCGGGACGTTTCTGCATGGGCGCGGCCTGGCGCAATCCCAAGGACCGCGACATGGACTCGCTCTGCGAGATGGTCGCCGGCGTCAAGGCGATGGGCCTCGAGACTTGCATGACGCTCGGCATGCTGACCCAGGCTCAGGCCGATCGGCTGTCAGCCGCGGGGCTGGATTATTACAATCACAATCTCGACACCTCGCCCGAACATTATGGCGCGATCATCACCACCCGGACCTATCAGGACCGGCTCGACACCTTGAGCCATGTCCGCGCCTCGGGGATGGCGGTATGCTGCGGCGGAATCGTCGGTATGGGCGAAAGCCGCGAGGACCGGGTCGGCTTCCTCCACGCGCTCGCCACTCTGCCGACCCATCCCGAGAGCGTTCCGATCAACGCCCTTGTGCCGGTCAAGGGCACGGTGCTCGGCGACATGCTCGCCGACACGCCTTTGGCCAGGATCGACGAGATCGAGTTCGTCCGCACGGTCGCCGTGGCGCGAATCCTGATGCCGCTGGCGATGGTCCGACTGTCGGCGGGCCGCGAGAGCATGTCGGAAGCGTGCCAGGCACTCTGCTTCCTGGCCGGCGCCAATTCGATCTTCACCGGCGACAGGTTGCTGACCACCGGCAATGCCGGGGCGTGCGCGGATGCGGCTCTGTTCGCAAAGCTGGGGCTGGAAGCGATGACCAGCGAGGAGCCGGCGCGGGTGGCGGCGGAGTGACAATGACGTTCCCCGGCGAAGGCCGGGGTCCAGTGGCGAGGCAGGGCTGGGCCCCGGCCTACGCCGGGGAGCGGAAGACCTGATGTTCAAGAAAATTCTCATAGCCAACAGGGGCGAGATCGCCTGCCGGGTGATCCGCAGCGCGCGGGCGATGGGGATCGCCACCGTCGCGGTCTATTCCGACGCCGACGCCAAGGCACCCCATGTCCGGATGGCCGACGAAAGCGTTCGGCTCGGCCCGCCGCCGGCGTCCGAATCCTATCTTGTCGCCGACCTGATCATCGAGGCGTGCAAGGCGACCGGCGCCGAGGCGGTGCATCCGGGCTACGGCTTCCTGTCCGAGCGCGAGAGCTTTGCGCGGGCGCTGGCCGAGGCCGGAATCGCCTTCATCGGCCCGCCGCCGAAAGCGATCGCGGCAATGGGCGACAAGATCGAATCGAAGAAGCTGGCGCTAGCCGCTCAGGTCAATGTCGTCCCCGGCTTCATCGGCGAGATCGACAGCACCGACCATGCGGTAGAGATCGCCAACGGAATCGGCTATCCGGTAATGATGAAGGCTTCGGCCGGCGGAGGCGGCAAGGGCATGCGCCTCGCCTGGTCGGAGACCGATGTCCGCGAGACGTTCGACGCCGTCCGCCGCGAGGGTCTCGCCAGCTTCGGCGACGACCGCGTGTTCATCGAGAAGTTCGTCGAGAACCCGCGCCATATCGAGATCCAGCTGATCGGCGACCAGCAGGGCAATCTCGTCTATCTCGGCGAGCGCGAATGCTCGGTCCAGCGCCGTCACCAGAAGGTGGTCGAGGAAGCCCCCTCCCCGTTCGTCACTCCGGAGATGCGCAAGGCGATGGGCGAGCAGGCCGTCGCGCTTGCAGCCGCGGTCGGCTATTATTCCGCGGGCACGGTCGAGTTCATCGCCGGTGCCGACCGCAGCTTCTACTTCCTGGAGATGAACACGAGGCTGCAGGTCGAGCATCCGGTGACCGAGGAGGTGACCGGACTCGACCTCGTCGAATTGATGATCCGGGTCGCCGCCGGGGAGCCGCTCCCCTTCCGCCAGGAAGATGTGAAGCTGAACGGCTGGGCGATTGAGAATCGCGTCTATGCCGAAGACCCTTATCGAGGCTTCCTGCCCTCGACCGGCCGCCTTGTGCGTTACCGCCCGCCCGCCGAAATTCGCGACGACGAAGGCGTTACAAGGGTCGACGACGGAGTCTTCGAGGGCGGCGAGGTCAGCATGTTCTACGACCCGATGATCGCCAAACTGGTGACCTGGGCGCCGACCCGCGAGGAAGCGATCGACCGTCAGATCGAGGCGCTGGACAGCTTCCAGATCGAAGGGATCGGCCACAATGTCGATTTCCTCTCGGCACTGATGCAGCATGAGCGCTTCCGCGACGGCCGGCTGACCACCGGCTTCATCGCCGAGGAATATCCGGACGGGTTCGAAGGCGCCCCGGCCGATGCCGAGCTGCTCCGCGACCTGGCCACGATCGCGGCATTGGCCGCCTACGAGACCGACCGCCGCGCCTGCTCGATCAGCGACCAGCTCAACGGGCCTGCCGCGCCCCCCGCGCTTCGGGTGGTACGAATTGGCGGGGTCGAGCACGAAATCCGTTTCGAGCCCTATGAGGGTGGGATGCTGGCCTATGTCGACGGCGACGAGCCGTCCGAGCTGGTCGGCCGCTGGCGCCCCGGCCGGAGCCTGTTCCGAGGCCGCCTCGATGCCCGCAGCCGCACCGTCCAGATCGCGCGCCGCGGCCGGCAATGGCGGCTGACCGCGCATGGCGCCTCGCATTTCGTCGATGTGCTGCCGGCCCATATCGCGATGCTCAGCCGGCACATGATCGAGAAGGTGCCGCCGGACCTTTCGCGATTCCTGATCTGCCCGATGCCGGGCCTGCTCACCGCGCTCCATGTCGGCGAGGGCGATTCGGTCGAAGCCGGCCAGCCCCTGGCCGTGGTCGAAGCGATGAAGATGGAGAATATCCTGCGCGCCGAAAAAACCGGCGTGGTCAGGAAGGTCGATGCCAGACCCGGCGACAGCCTCGCGGTGGATCAGGTCATTCTCGAGTTCGAGTGAGCAGGAATCAAGCCCTTCCCCTTCAGGGGAGGGGCTTTTATGCCGCGAACCGCTTAGCCGCCGCCACGATCTTCGGAAACACGGCGCCGCTCGTCGCGAAGCCCATATGGCTGCAATCCAGCTCGAGCTCGGCGTCGCGCTCGCCGTCCTTGCCGCGCGCCGCGGCGGGCGCAACGATGCCGTCGCGGCGGGACCAGATCGCCAGCGTCGGCACTGGCGGCTTGTCGGCGATCCGAGTCTCTATCGGCGGATTGTCGACCTTGTGTCCGGCGACCAGCTCGTAAAGACGCCAGGCATTGTTCGCGCGCGGGTCACCGGAAATTGGCGTCCCCATCGTGATCACCTTGTCGACCAGATCGGGACGGAGCTTGGCCACTTCCCGCGCGAAGATGCCGCCAAGGCTCCAGCCGATCAACGTAACCCTGCGGCCCTTCCCGAACGCCTCGATCCTCTTGGCGAGCCGATCGAGCGTGTCGGGCCGAGCGCCGGCATTGATTCCCGTCTCGGTGCCCGAGGCCCTGAACCCGGCTTCGCCGAGCGCGCGCTGCAGCCCCAGGGTGGTCCGGTCGGTGGCGAGAAAGCCGGGTATGACGAGGACCGGCGGGCCGTCCTCCGGACCGAACGGCCCGAGCCGCCCGAACGCGCGATACATGCGCGCGAGCAGGGCGAAGGGCTCGCGGGCGAGCAGCCGAAGCGGCGGCGGCCGCTCGTCCGCGTCTTCAGAGATATTCACCGCCCATCAGCTCTTGGAGCGCCCCGGGCAAGCGGACACGTCCATCCGCCTCCTGGTGGTTCTCGAGCAGGGGCACGAGGATTCGCGGGCTCGCCAGGGCGGTATTGTTGAGCGTGTGGACGAAACGCACCTTCCGTTCACCGTCGCGCCACCTGAGATTCGCGCGGCGGGCCTGCCAGTCGTGCAGGGTCGAGCAGCTGTGGGTCTCGCGATACTTGCCGAGCGAGGGTACCCAGCTCTCGATGTCGTTCATCCGAAACTTGCCCAGACCCATGTCGCCGGTCGAGGCCTCGATGACCTGATAGGGGATTTCCAGCTCGCCAAGCAGCATCTCCGCATTGGCGAGCAAACGGGCGTGCCATTGCGCGGACACTTCGTCGTCATCCTCGCAGATCACATATTGTTCGAGCTTGTAGAATTGATGGACCCTGAGCAGCCCGCGGACATCGCGCCCGGCGCTGCCCGCCTCGCGGCGGAAGCAGGGCGAGAAGCCGGCGTAGCGGATCGGCAGCTGACCGGCCTCGAAAATCTCGCCCGAGTGGAGGCTGGTCAACGCGATCTCACCCGTGCCGGCGAGATAGAGACCGTCCTTCTCCATCTCATAGGCCTCTTCCTCGTGGCCGGGAAAATGGCCGGTCGCGTAAAAGGCCTGCGGACGCGCGATCGACGGCACGGTCATCAGTGTGAAGCCGGCCTCGGCGAGCTTGCGCTCCGACCAGAACATCAAGGCCTGCTCGAGCAAAGCGAGGCGGCCCTTGAGACAATAAGTGCGCGAGCCCGATACTTCGGTGATCCGGGCGAGATCCGCCCAGTCGTTCATCTCGACCAGCTCGACATGGTCGCGCGGAGTGAAATCGAAGCTCGGCGGCGTGCCCTCGGTGCGGATCACGACATTGCTGGACTCGTCCGGCCCGATCGGAGCGCCCTCCCAGGGGATTCCTGGCAAACGCAGCATCAGGTCGTTGAGCGCGTCGTTCTTCTCCGCGAGAGCGGTCTCGACCTCGCCTGCCTGCGCGCCGAGCGCCTTGGCTTTGGCGCCGAGCGCAGGCCGTTCGGCGGGATCGGCGCTCTTGAAGCCGGCGCTGATCTCGTTGCGCTGGCGCCGCAGCTCGTCGATCCGCGACTTCAGCCCGCGCACCTCGCCGTCAAGCTCGAGCAGGCGGTCGAGATCGAGCGAGACATTCTTCTCGGCGATCGCTTTGCGGACGATGTCGGGATTGTCCCGGATGAAGGCGAGGCTCAACATGGCCCGCCGACTAGCAGGGGCGCGGGAAAAGACAAAGTGCGGTGAGCTGACCGCGACCTGTTCCCCTCCCTGGGTCCAGGGAGGGGCTAGGGGTGGGTTAGCCTCCAGCGGCAATGCGCTGGCGGAGATGTTCGGTCGTGAGGTTTAGAAGGCCGCGCCTTATCCGTAGACTTACCCACCCCCGGCCCCTCCCTGTATTCAGGGAGGGGAGTTGGCCCGGGAGGGAGGCGCATCAGGCCTCCACCACGATCTCGCTTCGTAGCGAATTG
>JAQGLD010000280.1 GCA_028293055.1 Alphaproteobacteria bacterium | reverse complement strand
CAAGCGTCGGCGCCATCCAGCGGCAGCACCTCCAGCTCGAAACCCAGGGCGGCAGCGGCTACTTCGGAGAGCCGGCGCTCGACATGGCGGACTTCATGCGAACCGACGATTCGGGCCGCGGCTATATCAGCATCCTCGCCGCCGACCGGCTAATGGCCAGCCCGCGGCTCTACGCGACCTTCCTGCTATGGCTGCTCTCCGAGCTGTTCGAGCGGCTCCCGGAGGTCGGCGACCCCGAGAAGCCCAGGCTGGTCTTCTTCTTCGACGAGGCCCATCTTCTGTTCGACGACGTCTCCGACGCGCTCGAGGACAAGATCGAGCAGGTCGTGCGGTTGATCCGCTCCAAGGGGGTCGGAGTCTATTTCGTCACCCAGAACCCGATCGATGTTCCGGACGCGGTCGCAGCGCAGCTCGGCAATCGAGTCCAGCACGCGCTTCGCGCCTTCACTCCGCGCGACCAGAAGGCGGTCAAGGCTGCGGCCGACACCTTCCGGCCGAATCCCACGCTCGACGTCGAGAGCGCGATTACCGAATTGAAGGTCGGCGAGGCGCTCGTCTCGCTGCTCCAGGCCGACGGGTCTCCGACTCCGGTCGAGCGGATCCTGGTCAGGCCGCCGCGCTCGCGGGTCGGCCCGCTCAGCACCGAGGAGCGCGCGGTGATCCGCTCGACCTCCCCGATCGAGGGTCGCTACGACCAGGCGGTCGACCGCGAGAGCGCCCAGGAGGTGCTCAAGGCCAAGGGTGAGGCCGCAGCCGCTTCGGCCGCCCGCGCCACCGCCGACACCGAAGCCGCGAAAGCCGAAGCCGACCAGGCCAAAGCCGAGGCGAGGGCGGAGGCCGAGCGCGCCAAGGCCGAAGCCAGAGCGGAGCGTGAGGCACGTGCCCATCCCAGCTTCCAGGACGAGATGATTCGCCAGGTCGGCCGCTCGCTCCAGCGCCAGGTCGCCAACAAGGTCGCGGGTTCGCTGCTGCGTGGAATCCTCGGCGGCCTGTTTCGCTGACCCGGGAGCTGCTTTTCGGCGTGGAAACCTCCGCTTAACGCCAATCCTTCACGCTTTCTTGACCCGCCCGGGGCGATCCTTGCGAGGCAGCAGGGGAGAGACGGATGCCGGCGCCGGAAGTGGAACGACGCAAGGTCGAACGGGTGAGCATCGCCAGGCCAGCGCGGCTGAGGCCCAACGAATGGAGCCTGGTCAATGTCGAGGTCCTCGACCTGTCGAGCGCGGGCTTCCGCGCCACGGGCGACCTCCAGCTTCGCCAGGGCAGCTACCTTGCGCTCGAAGTGCCGGGCATCGGAACCGTCGACGCCAAGGTGGTCTGGCAGCAAAGCCGGCATTTCGGGGCGCAGTTCCTGCGTCCGCTGCCGCTCGCGCATTGCGCCTGGACCAACCCCCCGGTCGAGGTAATGCCCCTGCCCGATGCGCAAACCCGTCTGACCCCACCGCGCCTCGCCGAATTCCTCGCGGCTTATGTCGATTCGCGAAGCTCCCGGCGGCGGAGCAGTCCGAGGCGCTAGGCCGGCATCCTCACTGCTGAAGCGCTTCCGCTTCAAATCGCTTGACGGGTGCCCGCCTCAGCCGCGCGGGTCGAGCATCCTGAGGATCAGATTGCTGTTGCGCTCGATCTGGTAGATGCGGCCCTGGTTGTAACGATAATAAGTAGCCCGATCATCCGGATAGCGCGCGTGATAGCGCGCCGGAAGCGCGACCAGCTCGGCGGGGCTGCGCTGACCGACTCGGAAGTCTCCATCGAAGCGATCGCCGCGATTGTCGCGCGCCAGCAGGCCGCTCCAATTGGCGACATTGTCGCCTGCCGCGCCGTTCCGATTGCCGGGATTGGCCGGCAGCGACCCGTCATCGTCGCCGCTCCGCTCGGCGAGCGCGACCTGGCCGCGTAGCGCCTCGCCCCGCCGGATCAGATCGCCGCGCTCCGCGCCCGCGAAACCGTTGCGGCTGTAGCGCGCGTCGAGCTGCCTGAGCGCCCCGAGCTGGAGCCGGAGGGCCCCGGCCTCGCGCGGCGAGATCACGCCATTGTCCACCCCACGATCGATCCGCAGAGCCATTTGCATCTGCATTTCCGAGCTGCCGGCATAGGAGCGGTCGCGCTGAGCGATTGCCGGCGTGACGGCGAGCAGGGCGGACAGTGCGGCGAACGTTGCAATCAGCTTCATTTCGAGTTCCTCGAGCGTCGACCAAAACCGTCACCCGCCAGGCGAATCCTCCGCCTGGGCGACGATCGTCCGGAAAGGATGAAGCTGAACGCTCCGATGCACATGGCCACGCCCGGTCGGCGCTACAAGGCAAGAGAGGCGATAGGCCTTCGTAAAACCGATTCCCACTTATCCACACGATGCTCTAGGGGGACGGCGTGGCCGATCTGTTCGCATCCGATGCTCCCTTGACTCCGCCGGCGCCTCCGCCGGGCGAGAATGCCCCGCTCGCCGATCAATTGCGGCCGCGCTCGCTCGACGAGGTGGTCGGCCAGGACCATCTCACCGGGCCGGAAGGGGCGATCGGCCGGATGGTCGCGGCCGGAAAGCTCGCCTCGATGGTGCTGTGGGGGCCGCCCGGAACCGGCAAGACGACGATCGCGCGGCTGCTCGCCGACGCGGTCGGGATGCGCTTCGTCGCCATCTCGGCGGTCTTCTCGGGAGTCGCCGATCTCAAGAAGGTCTTCGCAGAGGCGCGGGAGCATATGAAGCTCGGCCGCCAAACCCTGCTGTTCGTCGACGAGATCCACCGTTTCAATCGCGCCCAGCAGGACGGATTCCTGCCCTATGTCGAAGACGGAACGGTCGTGCTGGTCGGCGCGACCACCGAAAATCCCTCGTTCGAGCTCAACGCCGCTTTGCTGTCGCGGGCGCAGGTGCTGATCCTCAACCGGCTCGACGCCGCCGCTTTGTGCAAATTGCTCGACCGCGCCGAAGCGCTGGAAGGGCGGCCGCTGCCGCTGACCGCGGAAGCGCGCGACGCCCTGGTCGCCACCGCCGACGGCGACGGCCGCTTCCTGCTCAACCAGGCCGAGACTTTGTTCTCGATCGAGATCGAG
>JAQGLD010000274.1 GCA_028293055.1 Alphaproteobacteria bacterium | reverse complement strand
GTCGATCTCGATTATTTCGCCTGGGGCCTGTTCGGGCTTCTTTCCGCGGCGAGTTTCGCGCTTGCGACGCGGCGTGTGGAGTATCGGCCGATCCCGGCTTTCGCGCTCGCGCTCGCGCTGATCCTGATCCTGCTCAAGACGCAATTGGGCAAGGATGTCCTGCCGATGGTGGCCGGCACGACCCTGCTGTTTGCCGCCGGCGCGGTGCCGCTGGCGCTGCGTCGCCCCGAGCGGCTGCTCTGGACATCGGTGGCGAGCGCCGCCCTGGCCGGCCCGATCCTGATTCTCCGCGTGCAGCAGCCGGGACTGGTCCTGTCGTCCTGGTATGGCGCGGCCCTGCTCCTGCTCGCGGCCGGGCCATTGCTGCTCGCCTTGGGGCTACGCCGGATCGAGGATGACCGGCCGCTGCTCGTCGCGACCGGGGCAGCTTTGCTCCTTGCCGCAATCGGCCTGGTGGACCTGTTGCCCAAGGACCTTGTCGGTCCGGCCTGGCTATTTCTCGCGCTGGCGGCGGCCTGGGTGGCGCGCTCCTCAGGGCGGGTTCGCCTCGGCCATCCGGCGCTAGTGACGGCCGCCGCTGCCCTGGTCTGGTCGGCGGTTCGGGTCGCGCCCTTTTGGGCGGCGCTGCTGCTCTCGCTCGGCGGCCTCCCGCCGCTGGCCGCGCAGCTGCCGGACGCGGCACAAGCCGCGCAGACCCTCGCGCTGCCGGGCCTGCTGCTCCTTGCCCTGGTCCGGCTGCTGCCCTCCGAGCGTCGGCGGCCATGGCTTCTCGCCGCAGCCCTGTTCTGTCTGACCGCCTCGCTCTACCTGCTGTTCAAGCAGGCCTGGGGTTTGGCCGACCATGACGATTTCCTGGCCCGCGGTTTCGCCGAGCGGACGATCGTCACCCAGTCCCTGTTCGCGATCGGCTGGCTGATTTGCCGGATGGCGCTCCCCGGCCTCGACAAGCGCGAGCGGCGGGCGATCGGAATCGCCTTCACCGCCTTTGCCGGCGCCCGCTTGCTCTGGTTCGACCTGCTGATCGACAATCCGGCCTTCGTCGGCCAGTCGGTCGGGCCGCTGATCCTTCTCAACTGGCTCCTCCCGGCCTATCTGCTCAGCGCCTTCTGGCTCTACTCGGCGCGGCGGGGCGCCGACAATGCGGCGCGGTCGGCAATCTGGCTGGGCCTGTTCCTGGCCGCCCTGATCGGCGGAGTGATGCTGATGGTCCGCCAGAATTTCGTCGGTCCGATCCTGACCGGTCCGCCGGTCTCCGCCGAGGAATCCTATGTTTACTCGCTGGCCGGCCTTTTGCTCTCGCTCGGACTGCTGCTCTCGGGCGTCCGAGTGGCGGACAAGGCGCTGCGAATCGCCGGGCTCGCCTTGCTGACCGCGACCACGTGCAAGGTCTTCCTGGTCGACGCGTCGGCGCTGGAGGGGGTGCTGCGGATCCTCTCATTCCTCGGCCTCGGCATCGCCCTCATCGGGATCGGCAAGCTATACACCAAATTGCTCGACGCGGAGGGAAGGGGAATGAGGGATCATGACCATATCGCCGTCTGAATCGGAGGATATCCAGGCGATCGGCGCCGCGATCGACGAAATGTATGCGATGATCTCGGGGCCGCGCGGGCCGCGCGACTGGTCGCGCCAGGCGAGATGCTTCCACCCCGAAGCCAGGCAGATTCGGACCTGGGTCGAGCCGGACGGCAAGGCGGCGATGAAGGTGATGGGGCTCGACGATTATGCCCGCGACACCGCGCCTTTCTTCGCCGAGAACGACTTTTACGAGGTCGAGACCGGCCGGCGCGTCGATCTGTTCGGCAATATCGCCCATGCCTGGAGCCTCTATGAGGCGCGGCGGTCGCCCGGCGACGGCGAGCCGGAACGGCGCGGGATCAATTCCATCCAGCTGTTCAGGGATCCGGCCCGCGGCTGGAAGATCCTGGCGATGATCTGGGACAATGAGCGCGAGGGCGTGAGCGTCACCGCCTGATTTCGCCGTCTCAGGACAAAGTGGTGGAGGCGAAGCCCGATGCCGGCCGGGGATCGGGCGACCTGAACCCTCGCTCGAGCCACCGGTAGGAGAGCTCGGCGGCGGCGCCCGTGCAGGCGAGGATCAGGACGAACCGGACCGAAAAGGGCAGATGGATCGGGGTGATGAAATAGAGCATCGGCGATTGCCACAAATAGAGGCTGTAGGAGCGTAGGCCGGCCCATTGGATCGGGGCACTGCCCATGATTCCGCGCAGCGCGGGAGCCGGATCGATCGCGGCGTAGATCAGCCATGCCGAAAGCAGGGCAACGACATCGTAGAACAAGGACGGGACGAACGGCATCCTGCCGAACAGGACCAGCGCCGACAGACCGGCCGCCGGCACGACCCAGAGGCGCCGCAGCCGCAGCGGTCCGAAGTCCGGCCGGAAGGCGATCAGGCAGCCGAGCAGCATGCTGCCGATCCGGCATTCGAGCGCGTTATAGGCATAAGCGTCAGCGAACGCCGTGTGGAAGGAAAGAATATGGAGGCGCCACATGGAGGCGGCGACGATCGACCCGACCAGGACTGGAATGGCGAGCCGTTTGTGGCGGAGCAGGACGAGGAGCAAGGGCGCCCACAGCAGGTAGAATTGCTCCTCGACGGCGAGCGACCATGTATGGCCCAGCACATTGACCGGCGCGACGAACCCGAATGCGCGCGCCCAGTTCATCATGCTGGCAAGGGCGAGCAGCGCCTCGCGGCCGGCTGGCTGGCCGAGCATCGGGCCGACCAGCGCCACCAGCCCGATCATCGCCCACAAGGCGGGCCAGAGACGCCGGATGCGGCGCCAGTAGAAGTCCTTCAAGCTCAATGTGCCGGATCGCTCATATTCCCGCTTCAGCCCGGCGGTGATGACATAGCCGCTGATCACGAAGAACAGGTCCACGCCGAGGCCGCCACCCGGAAAGAAACGGCCCAATATGTGAACGCCGATTACGGCAATGATGGCAAATGCCCGTAGGCCGTCGATCGTTCGATTGCGCGCGGGCGAAACGTGCCTGCGCGCGTCTCCGGGGAGACTTGGAGTTACCGGATTCGGGCCGAGGAAAGCTGGTCGCAATTGCCAAAGTGTAGCGGCAAGCGACATCCATCTCTCCCAGGGCCGCTACCGTAACGACTTGCGCAACGCTTGGTTGCCTGTGGGAAAGATCCGCAGAAAAGGGCGATGGCCGGGAGTGGCCTGGCCTTCGGCGGATCGAATGAAAAAGGCCATCCCCCGGATGGCCCCTTTGATTCGATGGTCGGGGCGACTGGATTCGAACCAGCGACCCCCACACCCCCAGTGTGATGCGCTACCAGGCTGCGCTACGCCCCGACCGAAGGGCGGCGATGTAGTGCCGGACCGCGCTTTAGGCAAGGCGGCATTGACAGGCGCCGCGGCCAAGCTAGTTTCAAAACAAAACTGGATGGATCACTTCGATGACCGACACCCCGCGCTTCGGAATCGCCTCTCTCGATCAGATTGCCGGCCTCACCGGCCTCGAATTCCTGCGCAGGATGATCGCCGGCGAGCTGCCCGGGCCCCCGATTGGAGCGACGCTGGGCTTTCGCCTCGCCGAGGCCGAGCCTGGCCGGGTCGTCTTCGAAGGCATGCCGTCCGCCGCCTTGCTCAATCCGCTCGGCAGCGTCCACGGCGGCTGGGCGCTCGCCCTGATCGACAGCGCCACCGGCTGTTCGCTGCACAGCGAGCTGCCGCCGGACACCGGCTACACGACCGTGGAAACCAAGGTGAACTTCACCCGCCCGATTCCCCAGGACGGCGGAATCGTCCGTTGCGA
>JAQGLD010000256.1 GCA_028293055.1 Alphaproteobacteria bacterium | reverse complement strand
GGCGGGTTGCGGGAGGATGGCCATCAGACGATATGGGGAGGGAGCAGCTGGGGGATGGGCATGGGTGAATGGTCCGATGGCTATTGGATGTCGAGCGACGGCCTGCGGCTGCACTATCGCGACTATCCCGGCAAGTCGTCGCGCCCCCCGATCATCTGCATTCCTGGCCTGACTCGCAACGCGCGTGACTTCGAAGGGGTTGCAGCGCGGCTCGCCGGCGATTGGCGGATGATCTGCGTCGATCTGCGCGGCCGCGGCGAAAGCGCGCAGGCCAAGGAGTCGGCGAGCTATGTCCCGCTCGCCTATGTCCAGGATATCGAGGCTCTGATCGCTGAACTGGCGCTCGACCGATTCGTCCTGTTCGGAACCTCGCTCGGCGGTCTGATCACGATGCTGCTCGCTTATGCCGGCAGCGAACGAATCGCGGCGGCCCTGCTCAACGATATCGGGCCGGTGCTCGATTCCTCCGGTCTCGACCGCATCCGGTCTTATGTCGGGCGATCGCAAAGCTGGCCCACATGGCTTCACGCCGCGCGCTTCCTGCATGAGGCGCAGGGCGACATCTATCCGGACTGGGACATGGACCAGTGGCTGGTCTATGCGAAAAGGCTGTGCCGCCTGACCGCGTCCGGGCGCATCACGTTCGACTATGACATGCGGATCGCCGAGCCCTTCCGCAACGCGGACGGGGCGGCAGGTTTCGACCTCTGGCCAGCCTTCCGAAGTCTTGCCGGAATCCCTTCGCTGGTGGTTCGCGGCGGACTCTCGGACCTGCTCAGCGACTCGACGATCGAGGCGATGAAGGCGGAGAATCCCGAACTGGAAAGCGTGGTCGTGCCCCGGGCCGGTCACGCACCGACGCTCGACGAGCCGGAGGCGCAGGCCGCGATCGACCGGCTGCTGACGCGGGTGAAGCCCTAGGGTCGGAACCGACCAGGTTTCGACCCTAGCCGGGCGCGCGTATCGCGCCTTGGCGCGGTGAGAGATTTCCGACACTGTCGGGGAATGGCAAGCCGCCCCGTCCGCATCCTCCACGCCCACTCGACTTTCTCGCTCGGCGGCAAGGAGGCGAGGGCGGTCGTCCTGATGAATGCGCTCGGCGAGCGCGCCGAGCATGTCGTGATCACTTCCATGCCCGGGGAGATATCGGCGCGGGAGGCGATCGCTGCCGGGACCCGGGTCGCATTCCCGGCCGACGCGCCGGCGCTTGCCGGCCCGCCCTCGCCCGCGCGGCTGCTTCGCCTCGCCCGCTACATGCGTGGCTTCGATCTCGTGCTGAGCTACAATTGGGGGGCTTTCGACGCAGTGATGGCGCGGCGGCTGTTCGGGCCGATGCTCGGCCTTCCGCCGCTGATCCACCACGAAGACGGGTTCAATGCCGACGAAGCCAATGGCCTGCTGGCGAGCCGCAACCTTTATCGGAGGATCGGCCTGCCCGCGGCCTACCGGCTGGTCGTGCCTTCACGGCGGCTGGAGGCGATCGCGCTCGGGGAATGGCGCCAGAAGCCGGCGCGGGTGGCCCGAATTCCGAACGGGATCGCGGTCGAGCTTTACCGCAACGAGCCCGCTCCGGACGCGATACCGGGCCTCGAGCGAAGAGCTGGAGAGATCGTCGTCGGCACCATCGCCGGGCTGAGGCCGGTCAAGAACCTGCCGCGGCTGGTCCGCGCCTTCGCCGCGATGCGCAATCGGCAGAGCCGGCTGGTCATCGTCGGCACCGGGCCGGAAAGCGAGACGATCGCAGCGGAGGCGCGGCGCTGCCGGGTCGCGGATCGAGTGCTGATGCCGGGCTTCCTTCCGAACCCGTCCGAATATGCCGGCTTGTTCGACATCTTCGCTCTATCCTCGGACAGCGAGCAATTCCCGATCTCGCTGATCGAGGCGATGGCGGCGGGCCTTCCCGCCGTCGCGACCGCAGTGGGGGACGTGCGCTCGATCGTCGCGGCGGACAATCAGCCGATGATCGTCGAGCCCGGCGACGAAGCCGCGTTCACCGCGGCGCTCGACACGCTCGCCGAGCGGCCGGATCTGCGAAGGGCGCTCGGCCGGTCGAACCGGGAGCGCGCCCGTGCGGATTATGACGAGGAGCGGATGATCGCGATGCATCTCGCGCTTTATCGCGGTGCGCTCGGCGATCCCGAGGCCTTCGCTTGAGCGGCAGGATGATTTTGGGCGCATTTTTCCGTCGCCCGGCGTATAGCGCCCCAAATATTCCGGAGGACAGATGTTCAAGGGCTTGAGGCCGATCCGCTATTTCGGCCGCGATGTGTGGCCGCTCGTCGAGGGCGGCAAGGGCGTTTCGGCGACCAATCACGCGAGTTCCGGCGCGTGGGCCGCGGCGGGAGGAATCGGTACCGTCTCTGCTGTCAATGCCGACAGTTACGATCCCGAAGGCAGGATCGTCCCCCAGGTCTATCACGCCCTTACCCGGCGCGAGCGCCACGAGGAGCTGATCCGCTACGCGATCGACGGATCGGTCCAGCAGGTCGAGCGCGCCTACGAGATTTCGGGCGGCGTCGGCGCGATCAACATCAACGTCCTGTGGGAGATGGGGGGCGCGCAGCGAGTCCTTCACGGAGTGCTCGAGCGCACTCGCGGGCTCGTCGCGGGAGTGACGTGCGGCGCCGGAATGCCGTATAAATTGAGCGAAATCGCAGCCTCTTACGGCGTTTCCTATCTACCGATTATCAGCTCGGCCCGCGCCTTTCGCGCCTTGTGGAAGCGGGCTTATTCCAAGGCGGCGGAATGGCTCGCAGCGGTGGTCTACGAGGATCCCTGGCTGGCTGGCGGGCATAACGGCCTGTCCAATGCCGAGGACCCCTTGATGCCGCAGGATCCCTATCCGCGAGTCAAGGAGTTGCGCGAGACGATGCGCGAAGGCGGCATCCCGGACGAGGTTCCGATCGTCATGGCCGGCGGAGTGTGGAACCTCAAGGAATGGGAGAATTGGATCGATAATCCCGAGCTCGGCCAGATCGTCTTCCAGTTCGGAACCCGGCCCTTGCTCACCAGGGAAAGCCCGATCCCGGACGATTGGAAAGCCAGGCTGACGACGCTCGAGGAAGGTGACATCCTGCTTCACCGTTTCTCGCCGACCGGATTCTACAGTTCGGCGGTGCGCAACGAATTCCTCCGCAACCTTGAGGCTCGGTCGCACCGCCAGATCGCCTTCACCAAGGAAGCGCTCGGCGATCACAGCTTCCAGCTTGATGTCGGGGTCGGCGGCAAGCGCAATTATTGGGTGACTCGCGGCGACCTCCTTCATGCCCGCGAATGGTTCGCGCAGGGCTTCAGCGAAGCGCTCAAGACCCCCGACGAGACCTTGATCTTCGTCACACCCGACGAGAAAGCCTGGATCCGCAAGGACCAAGCGGATTGCATGGGTTGCCTGTCGCAATGCGCCTTTTCGTCCTGGGCCGACAATGAGAAGAATTCCACCGGCCGGCTCGCCGATCCGCGCAGCTTCTGCATCCAGAAGACCCTGCAGGACATCGCCCATGGCGGTCCGGTCGACCGCAACCTGATGTTCGCTGGCCATTCGGCATTCCGCTTCAAGAGCGATCCGTTCTATTCCAACGGCTTCGTCCCGACCGTGAAGCAACTGGTCGACCGCATCCTGACCGGCGATTGACTCGAAAAGGCGGGTTGTGGCGGAGCGTGACCGCTGCCTAAGAAGGGACGAAGGAGCGGGTGATGCGCGTATCGAAGCTTGCAATCGCACTGGGCCTCGTGGCGCTCGGCATCGGGGGTGCTCAGGCCAAGGACGAGCGCAGGACTCCCTATTGGGCATCGATCTCCGCCGGCAAGGCGATGATGCGTACGGGGCCCGGGCGCAACTATCCGGCGACCTGGCTCTACGGTCGCTCGGGCCTTCCGGTGAAAGTCGTCGAAACCTATCCCGACTGGCGCAAGGTCCAGGATCCGGGAGGCCAGACCGGCTGGATGCTGCAGCGGCTGCTCAGCGATGAGCGCACCGCGATCGTGACCGCCCAGGAACCGGCGGACCTGCACGAGCAGCCGGAAGCCGGAGCGAGAATCGCCTACAAGGCCGAGCGCGGCGTGGTCGGACGGATCAGCCGGTGCGCGAGCCGCTGGTGCCTGTTCGATGTCGGCGGCCGCAAGGGTTATGTACGGATCGACCAGATCTGGGGGGTCGATCAAAACGAGACTGTAGACTGACAGGGGGAAAGTCGTGCGCAACCTCAAATTCGAGGATTTTTCAGGCCATGTCGGCCAGGATTACGAAGTGCCGGTTCAGGGCGGCAGCCTTAAGCTGAACCTTGAAGCGGCCCAGGCCATTCCAGGCTCGATCCGGGAGGGAGGCGGTTTCCGCCTGGTCTTCCGGGGGCCGCTGCAGCCCCAGCTTATCCAGGCGACCTACATCTTTCGGCGCGGCGGTTATGACGACCAGATCTTCGTCGTTCCTGTCGCCGCGGATCAGCGCGGCATCCAGTATGAAGCGATCTTCTACTGAGGATGAGGCTGGTCGACCGGAAGGCTCGCCCCCGGCCGAAAAGACCAGCGCGCTGTAGTGCCGCTATTCGCTGAAGCCGCTCGCGAAGCCTCGATCGGCGGCGTGGGTCAATTGAAGACTGCGTGCAGCCTTGTCGGCGCGGACGCGCTGGCCGGGTCGAAGAAGATGTCGAGCGCGCCGCTGCTGTGGCGCACCTGATAGGTCTGGTCGCCCACGGGCGCCGGCCCTGAACCTCGATCGAAGACC
>JAQGLD010000242.1 GCA_028293055.1 Alphaproteobacteria bacterium | reverse complement strand
GCTGACGAGGTTGCTCTCTTTTGCGGCATCAATGACCTACGGAATATCCTCCAAAGGCCAAGCGTATTCGTTACCGCGCAGCGTCGCCCGAGAGAGAAGATCATGGGGGAGTAGCTTCTCTGGAAATTGCATGGGTCTCGTTTAGGGGCTCGGCCGAATGTCCGCTATGGGCGGTGGGTTCAACGAGTGATCGGGCGTCAATGACAGCTTCCGCCTCGAAGGTGGTCCGGGCATCGGCGGGCGGCGCGACGGCCGCAACGGGTGGAAGCGGACACCAGAGCCGTCAATGACTACCGCCTCGCGTCGGCTTCTTCCATTCGAAGCCGTGCTTTCGCAGCCTCAGGACAATAACGGTTGAACTCCCGACAGCTCACCTCAAGCGCCTGTTGCACTTTGCGCTGCTCTTCGATGACATAGGGATCGTTGGCCACTTGGGGGGAATAGACGTTGCGAATGGCTGGGGCTCGAACGCGACCGGGGACGTGACGCTTCGCCTCCTCTGCTTGATGATTGGACGATGACCAGTGGTCGCCGACGATAAGGCCAAGCGGAAACGCTATGGAAGCTCCGACAACGACGGCACAGCCAATGCCGCGCCAGTCTCTACCTGCGTTCCGTGCCACCAATCCCCCGAACTGCAACGAAAAATTATGAGGCTGTCAGGTGGGATTTGCAAGAAGGCCGGTTACGCCTGAGGCGTCTCTTCCGGGTCGAAAGTGGAGGCTCATGAGCCAGGCGCGGGTGAGAAGCGCCGTCACTACACAAAGGGGCCCGAGGATGTCGCGGCTAGTCATCTTGGCGTCGAAGCCGGCGTCGGCACCGCCCGGCACGAAGACCGGCTCCAGCCACGGTTCCGGTCGCCAGCGCCGCTCGCGCACGGCCGACCATCCTCGAGCGCGAAGATGCGGGCATCGCCGCCGAAGGCCGGGGGCAGGGGGAGATGACGGCCTTCTCACCTATCGCCTGGCGGCGCTGCTCCAGCGCCCATTCGATCCCGATCGACAATTGGCAGGGCGAACCTGGCGGCGCTATGGGAACGAAACGGCTTTCCGGACGCTTGCTCAACAGGGTTCGGCCTGGCTTGGCCAGGTACATACAGTCCGCCTCGGCCCGGTCCAGGAGGGCGCTTTGCCACGCTACTTCCTCCATCTCTATGACGACCTCGTCGTGAGGGACGAAGAGGGCATCCTCCTTGAAGACGACTCAGCGGCGCTGGCAGAGGCCATTCGGGTTGCGCGCCTTCTGGCGGCGGCGGCGGTCGCCGAAGGGCAGTTGCGACTTTCTGACCGGATCGAGATCGAAGGTGAAACCGGCGCGCTCGTCGCCGCAATCGCCTGGAGGGATGTCGTGAGGATACAGGATTAGCGACCCGCCGTGGTGGATGCTCAGGCCGCCGGGTAGCCGGGTACGCTTGGTGTCGGCAATGTGAGCCATCGACCGCCAGCGCCGCGGCGACCAAGTCCATCAGGAAGCCTCGACATGGCAGCCTTCTAGGATCGGAACGCCACTCCGAAGCGGCCGAGACAAATGACGCGGTCCAGGCCTGACCGATCCATTTTCGTCGCGACGCGAGTCACGATAGGCCTGCGGGCCGTGTCCCGTCAGGAAAGCGGCAAGTTCCCGGTCAGTCGTAAACGACCTGATGCGGCTCCACCGCTACGCTGCCGATCGTGACGCTCGGCACGCCATAATCCGGGCTGTCGAAGGCGGGCCAGCGCCAGGCGACGTCGCGGATCGTCATCTTGGCGCCGAAGCCGCCATCGACGCCGCCCGGCGCGAAGATCACTTCCAGCGACGCGATCCGGTCTCCCGCGACGATCCCACGCACGGCCGACACATTTTCGAGCGCGAAGATGCGGACCTCGCCGCCGACGCTCGGGGGCAGGGGGAAGAGGTCCGCCTTGGCGCCCATCGCCCGGCGCCGTTGCTCCAGCGCCTGTTCGATCCCGATCAGCGCGGGGATCAATTTATCCTCGTCCGGCAGATTGGTGACCATGAAGCTCTTCACATCGCGGCGGCGGGCGCAGGCCGCGTCCCACGCATATTCCGCCTCGACCGTCTTGAGCCGGCGTAGCGGCCCGGCGACCTTGAAGATCCGCCTCGACATAACGTCGTCCGCGCGGCGCGGCGCATCCCGGCCTTCGGACGATCCGGTCGGCGTGCCCGGTCCCTGCTCGCGCCCGAAGCGCACCGTCACCTCGGTGCTGCGGCACAACCCGCCGATCGCCCCGCCGGTCGGCTGGAGCATGAAGTCCACGCTCGACAGCGCGACTCCAGCGCCGAGCCCGCCGGGACGCCAGGCGGCGACGACGGAGTCCGACAGCTCGCCGAAGCCGCGATCGGCGAGCTCGCGCACGGACAGTCGCTCGGCCTCCTCGGTCGACAGGGGCGGAGTCCTGCGCACCGGTTCCACCGGGGCGTTCAGCGCGCCCACCTCTGCCTCGGTCAGCGGCTGAGGCGCGGCCACGCCCGCCTGCAGGGCGGCGGCGAGAAACAGGGTTGCGAGCATCGATAGGGCCACTTCACTTCGACTAGCTGGATCGCGACGCGCCCAGCTTATCGCAGCCGGCGGCCGCCGCAATGTCGGAAAGCGAGTCGTGGGCGGTCATGTGCCGCGCCAGGTGGTGCAACCGGCGGGGAATGTCGACTTGGGGTGGTTAGCTGCCGTTATGGGATGCCGGGAGACCGATCCCTTTCAGTCCCGAGCCTCGTGCGGACATGCTCAATTCCTGCCTGCT
>JAQGLD010000193.1 GCA_028293055.1 Alphaproteobacteria bacterium | reverse complement strand
TTGCGCGCACGCTGCGCCTGGATCTGGCGAATCTAGCCCTAGATCTTGGGGTCGCCCTCGCTCAGCTTGTGCTCGTCCTTAATCTCCTGGAGCGACAACAGCATCATGGCGAGATAGGTGCGGCGCTGGTAGATGAAGTCGAACAGCGCGATCGCTCCGGCGAGCATCGCCACCGCCTTGACCATCGTGCGGATCAGGCTGCCGGCGACCAGTCCGACCTCGTGCGGGCCGGCGCCCACGAGGCGCTCGAGGCCGGCGACCTTGGGCCAGAGCAAGGTGGTGCAGACGATCGCGACCGCGCCGAACTTGGCAAGCGTCTTGGCGAATTCGACGAACGCGCGAGGCCCGAACATCCGCGCCAGGCCCGACCAGGGGGCGAGCTTCTTGAAATTCGGCTTGACCCGGGACCATGAAAGGTTGGGCCGGCCCTGAAGGAAAAGGGTGAGTAGAGCGAGACCGGTGAGGGTTGCCATCATCGGGCCCATCGCGACCACCACGCTCGACGCCACCCCGGTGAAGAGCGACTGGGCGTTGCGCGGATCGATGGCATGGTCGGCGGCGCCGCCCCACATTCCGATCATCAGCTGCGACAGGCGGGTAAAGGCCCATGCGCCCATGGTTCCGACCACCATCAGCATTCCGACGAACATCACGGCGTGGCGCATCTCGCTGGACAGCGCGACATCGCCCTTCTGGCGCGCGTCGGCGAGCTTCTTGTCGGTAGGATCGTGAGTCTTCTGATCCTTGTCTGGCCCCTCGCTCATCGTTCAGCTCCACCCGGCCTGCATGAAATTGGCCATCTCGGTGCTGAACGCGGCGAGGATGGTTCCGAACAGGGTGGCCAGTATGGCGAGGCCGAGCAGCAGGTTGAGCGGCTGCGCGATGAAGAAGATCTGGATCGCCGGAGCGAGCCGGGCCATCAGGCCGAGAGCGGCGTTGAACACGATCCCGTAGACGAGCAGGGGCGCGGCAAGGCTCAGCGCAAGCGCCATGGCGTGGGTCACGGTGTGGATCGCGAGCTGCGCGAAGTCGGCTGCCGGCGGGAGCCCGCCGACCGGGAACATGTCGTAGGATTTGACGATCGCGCCGATCCAGAGGTGATGGACTCCGAGCGAAAGGCAGACCACGGCGGCCGCCACCGCGATGAACTTCGACAGCAGCGGCACCTGTCCGCCTTGCGAGGGATCGAAGACCAAGGCCGAGGACAAGCCGATATTGAGGCTGATCAGCGCCCCGGCCATCACCGCGGCCATGAACATGATCCGGACAATGGCGCCGATCGCTAGGCCGACCATGATCTCGGCGATCAAGGTAGAGACGAGGGCGTTCTGGGCGCTGACCGGAATCTTCGGCCCGAGCAGCCCCCACAGACCGAGCGCCATGCCGAGCGCGATCAGCAATCTGATCTGCGCGGGCACGGATTCGTCCGAGAAGACCGGGAGCATCATCAGCACTCCGCCGACGCGCGCGAAGAGCAAAAGGAAGACGGCGGTCTCCGCCGGAAGGGCGTTCACCTGGTCTCAGCCGGCGACGATATGGTCGGTGATCTGGGTCATGAAGACCGACATTGCGTGGCCGATCATCGGCAGCGACAGCAGCATGACGAGACCGACCGCAAGCAATTTCGGAACGAAGGTGAGAGTCTGCTCCTGGACCTGGGTCAGCGCCTGGAAGAGGCCGATCACCACGCCGACGATCAGCGAGGTGATCAGCATCGGCCCGGCCAGGGTCAGGGTCAGCACGAGGCCGGCGCGCGCCAGCTCTATGACGTCGGCGGGATCCATCGGCTCAGATCTGCATCCGCATGATTTCGGAATAGGCGCCGACCACTTTGTCGCGGACCGCGACAACGGTATCGAGCGCCATCTCCGCGGCACCGATCGCAGTGACGGTGTCGACGAGGTCGCCCTTGCCGGCGACCTGCCTGGCGCTCGCGGACTCGGCGCCCTTGAGGGCGGTGGAGGTGTCGCCGATCATCGACGAGACCATTCCGCCGAAGCTCCCGCCGGAAGCGGTTCCGCCCGCGGGGGCAGTGGGGAGGGGAGAGGTGCGCCCGGCGACGCGGCCGTAGGCGGAGAGAGCGTCGAGAGCTCCGATAGACATTTTGATAATTCCTATTTCAGAAGGTCGAGGGTGCGAGCGGTCATCCCGCGGGCGGCCTCGATAGCATTGAGATTGGCTTCATAGGCGCGTTGCGCGGCCTTCATGTCGGCCGCTTCGACGAGGCCGTTTACGTTCGGCATCTGGACATAGCCCTGTCCGTCGGCAGCCGGATTGCCCGGCTGATAGACCCGGTTGAAAGGGCTCTTGTCGTTGACCACGGACGTCGCCTTGACGCCGGTGCCGCCACTCTCGCGGTCCAGCGTGGGCTCGAAGGTGACGACCTTGCGACGATAGGGAGTGCCTCCCGGGGTCGACGCGACCGAATCCGCGTTGGCGAGATTCTCCGCGATGATCCGCATGCGCAGCGACTGCGCCCGCAGGCCGGAAGCCGACACCTGTACCGAAGCCTTGAGATCCATGTTCAACTCCCGGCGGAACGGCCGCCTCGTTTCTTATAGGCATTTTTTGCCTAGTGCCGGCGGGAGGGCGGAAAAACTTTCCTATAAACCAATCGTGAGGGAGGACTGAGATGTCCGTTGTAGATGGTATCAAGATCGATGTTTCGATCGTGCTCGGCTCGGCCCAATTGCCGATCCGCCAAATTCTGAAGATGAGCCGCGGAGCGACAATTCCGCTCGACTGCGGCTATGAGGATCCGACCCTGGTGTTCGTCAACGACGAGCTGGTCGCAGAAGGACAGATCCAGGTCGACGGCGACCGCATGTCGCTCGAGATCAGCCGCGTCGTCTCCAAGGCGCGCTGATGGACATATTGCCGCTCCTGCGCATGCTCGGCGCGCTCGGCGTCGTGCTCGGCCTGCTGGTCGGCGCGCTGTGGATCGTACGCCGGTTCCAGATCAGGCTGCCTGGCGCGGTGGGAGCGGGCGGCCATGGCCGCCGGCTAGAGTTGGTCGAGCGCCTGTCGATGGACAGCCGCAGGTCGATCGCCCTGGTCCGCCGTGACGGGCGCGAGCATTTGTTGCTGCTCGGCCCCGAAGGCAATCTGGTGATCGAGAGCAATATCCTCCAGGATTCGATCGACGCAGACGCATCCACGGCGCGGTCCCGGGCCGCCGAAGCGGCCGCGGCGGCCGCGGCGGAGGCGGCTGCGCGCAGCCGGGCCGAGTTCAGGGCCATGGTCGACAAGGCCGTGGAGAGGCTCGACGAGGTCAAGCAGGGCGCGCGCGAAAGAGGCCTGACTCTGGTCGAAGGCGCCCGCCAGCAGGTGGCCAGGGCGCGTAAGCGTGGCGAACGCAGCGGCCCGCCACAATCGGAATTTGCCGAGCAAGCCGAAGCGCGAGGCTTGGCGCTCGAGCCGCAACTGGAGCTCGACAGCGAAGCTGAGAAAGTCGAGCTCGAAGCTCCGGTCAAGCGCGTCCGCAAGCCGCGTCAGACGGTCCGCCGTCCCAGGCAAGACGAAACGGAGCGGAATTGATGCGCAAGCTGCTTCGTATCGCGGCGCTCGTCGCCTTGTTCGTGCTGCCCGCTGCCGCTGAGGCCGCAACGATCAATCTCGGTGGCCTGGGCGGAGGCAATAGCGTCTCCGGGCGGGCGATCCAGCTGGTCCTCATGCTCACCGTGCTCAGCCTCGCGCCGGGCATATTGATGACAGTGACAAGCTTCACCCGAATCGTCGTCGCGCTTTCTTTGCTGCGTACCGGGATCGGAGCGCAAGGAGTCCCGCCGAACCCGGTGATCATCAGCCTGGCCTTGTTCCTGTCCTTCTTCGTGATGTCTCCGACGCTCGAGGCAGCGTGGCAGAACGGTGTCCAGCCCTTCACCCAGGGCCGCATCAACGAGCAGCAGGCGTTCCAGCGGACCTCGGAGCCGTTCCGGATCTTCATGCTGAAGCAGGTGCGCGAGGACGATCTCAAACTGTTCGTCGATCTGTCGACCAAGAAGCCCGCGACCCGCGCCGACCTGCCGATCACCACCCTGATGCCGGCCTTCATGATCTCTGAGCTGCGCCGCGCGTTCGAGATCGGATTCCTGCTGCTGTTGCCCTTCCTGATCATCGACCTCGCGGTGTCGGCGGTGCTGATGGCGATGGGCATGATGATGCTGCCGCCGCCGTCCATCTCGCTGCCGATGAAGATCATCTTCTTCGTGCTGGTCGACGGCTGGGCACTCGTCGCGGGCTCGCTGGTCAAGAGCTTCGCGAGTTAGGGTCGACTGCTCATCGCCTGTCTGCGAGACCCGGCGTCAAGTTCCCCTTCTGAAGTTGACCCGGCTCGACATTCCACCGCAAGCGAGGCCGCCGCCTGGGCGGAATGTGGGCTCGTAACGCAGGCGGTCGAAGCCACGCACGGCGGAAGCACTGAACACGAAGGGCGGGTAGGCGACTGTCGTGCGGACATTTACCGGTGCGCCGGTCGCGCTCACGTCCCACTCGGTCCTCACCCAGCCCTCGAAGCCCCAGCGCTCTGCATCCATCGGAAAGTCGGAATCGCTGAAGCTGCCCGATTTGCGGCGTGGTGGGGTGTCGACCAGCGAACACTGATCGGCGGTGAGGCCGGACCGCGCGAAGGTCGCACGGGCCGCCTTGTCGTCGCCGGCGGCGAGCTCCAGCGAGGCGAGCCTGACGAGCGCTGCCGCGCGCAGCGCATCGTGCTCGCCTAGCCCCGGAGTCGAGGCCAGGGACCGAAGTTCGGCCATCGCCTCGTTATTCCGCTTGGCCCGGTAGAGCGTCTCGGCAATCTCGAGCCGCACACCGCCAGCCGCCGTGGAATCGGCGGCGATTTCCGGCTTGGCGGCCAGTTCCTGGAGGCTCGCCAGATAGCGGTCGCGGGCGCCTCGCTCCCAGCCTCTCTCTTCACCGAGCTGCGCGATTCGGAACCAGGCGATAGCCGCGGCCGGCGCCTTCTCGCGCCGCGCGATCGCTTCCGCGCGCGCAAGATAGGCGAGGCCGTCCTTGCGCGGAACGATCGCGTTGACTGCGAGATTGGCGAGGACGGGGACCAGCGCGAGCGAGTCCGGGCCTGAGGCCGTCTCGCGCCGGGCGAGCTCCGTCTTGAGGGGCTGCAGCCTCCTCGCGTCGGAACGAGCGGCGCTGTCTTCGGCCGGGAAACCGCGCGCGGCCAGCCAATCGTCGACGTGATTGCGAAGCAGGGCCAGCACCGAAGGCCGCTCGGTGGAGGTCGTACAGCGCATCTCCACGCGGGTCATCGCACGAAATAGCGACCCAATCTTGGCCAGCGCCTCCGGTTTCCACGACCAGGCCTGGACTGCGCGCGCAAAGGCGAGGGCGCTCGGTCCCTGGCGCGACGCGAAGATCGGCTGCGCGGTGCCGACCGAGCCGTCGTCGCGGATCGAGAATTCGACCACCGCGACATCGTCCGGAGTCAGGTCCTCGCCGCAGGGAGGCGGGGTCATTTCGGCCCCAGAAGGGAAGGCGTTGGCGAACTGGCCAGCGCCGGTCCAGGCAAGATATTGGCGTGCGGTTTCCTCGTCGCCGCTGCGGAGGGCGGCGATGGAGAGGTCCGAACGGGCGGCGAGATCGGCAGCGTCGACTTTGGAGGTGAGGCCGCCAAGCAATGTGATCGCTCGGAACAGCTCTTTCTTGGCTTCGTCGGGGCGGCCGAGATTGAGGAGGACGCGGCCGCGCAGATTGCGGAACATCGCCTCGATCCGCTTGTCCGGGAGCTTTTCCGCCGCGATCGCGGCGAGGGAAGCATCGGCTTCGGCGAGCGCGGCCGGGGCGTCGTAGAACATGCCGGTCAGGATCAGTCCCTTCGAAGCCCGCGAGCGTTCGAGCATTCCGGTCATCAGCGGCTTGGCGGCGCGGAAACTTTCCAGCGCCTGGCCATAATCGAGATCGTGCTGCGCGATCTCGCCGACCGTGACCAAAGCGAGATAGCGATCCTCGATCAGCGACGGATCGTTGGTCGGAAGATCGCTGAGCCCGAGTCGGAAGGCCGAAGCTGCCTCGTCGATTCGCCCGAGCCCTGCCAAAGCGCGACCCTTGCGAACCCGAATGACCGCGAGGGTGCGAGGATTCCTGATGCTTCGCTCGAGTGCCTCATAGGCGGTGATCGCGTCGGCCCACCGGCCCGAATCGAGCGCCGCCGTGGCGGTCTCGAACTGTTGCTGGACGGTCGGCGTCGGCGCTGCGAGTGCCGCCGACGCAAGCCAGCAGCCGGCTGCCGCGGCGCCGAGAAAAGAGTGACGCATTACCCCTGGACCCCATCATTGAACCACGAAGTCAGGGGCTTAGCAGAGGTTCTGGGTCTCGTCATCCGGCTCGAACGACTGGCTTTCGGCGCCCTTGCGCCTTTGCCGTCCGCCGCCATGATGCCGATCAACCCCGACTCTCAGCTCACATGCTCCGGTTTGCCCTTGCGCTTGGTCGAGGCGAATTCTTCGAGCTGCTTTTCGCTCATCGATTCCACCATCTGCTTCGACGCGCCTTTGAGCTTGCTCTTTGGCGTGTCGCCGCGCTTAGCGGATAGTGCCGCTCCGGCGGCCTTTTGCTGCGCTTTCGATTTGGCAGGCATGCACTGTCTCCTCTAACGGGGCGCCTTGCCTTGGAACCCGCGCTGCCGCGCCCGGTTCCTTGACCGGCGCAGCAGGGAGATTCGCACCGATGGACGAGATTGAATGGTGGGAGTTCGACTCCGCCGCTTTGATGGCCGAGCAGGTCGCAGGCGATATCGGCTTCGTCGTCGAGAGCGCAGTCGAGGCCCACAAGGACGCGCGGCTCGCGCTGCCCGGCGAGGACGGTCTCGACGCGGTCTTTTCGGCGCTCGCCAAGTCGAAGGATATCGATTGGTCCAAGGTGTGGGTGGTGCCGACCGCCGACCGGCTCGCTCCGCTCGAGGATACCACCAGCAACTATCGCAGGCTCGAGGGCCGCTTTGGCGGCCTCGGCGCGGAGATATTGTCGCTGGTCGACGAATCGGCGCTCGACAATCCGGCCGAGGCGGCCCGTCTTGCCGATGCCCGGCTGGCCTTGCTGCGCTGGCCGCTCGACCTGGTCTGCCTCGGAGTCAACGATAGTGGCGGCACCGCAGGCTTGTTCAACGGCCCCGAGCTCGAGCGGGTGCTCAACGCACCGCGCGAGCGCAGGGCGGTCGCGGTGCGTGCGCCCGACGGCGATCGCCTGACCCTCACCGCTTCGGCGCTCACCACGGCGCGCGCGCTGATGATCGTCGTTACCGGCGCGGAGAAACGGCAGATGCTGGAGCAGGCGCTCAAGGAAGGTCCGCTTTCCTCGGCGCCGATCGGCCGCCTGCTCGCCGGAGTCGAGGTTCCGGTCGACATCTTCTGGTGCCCCGAAGGTTAGGACGGCCCGCTTAGCGGGCGGCCGCCACCCGAGCCACAGGCGGCACGATACCGCGTAGCTCGGTGCCGTCGAACCGCGCGACAATCGGATAATGGCGCTCCATCCAGGCTGCGATCAAAGGCGTGCGCATCGCCAGTGTCCGGTCGTCGATGTGCGAGAAATTCTCCTCGGAAAGGCCGACGACGAGAACGGGTCGCGCTTTGGCGAGGTCGGCGATGACGCGTGCCTGCGAGTCCGGGGAGGCGTAGACCGGATAGATGATCGACGAGCAGGGCCGCTGCCCGGCCAGATGATAGATCGCCCCGCCATTGTTGAAGACATAGGTGCAGGATTGCCCGCTGCCGCGCAGCGCATGGACGATCTGGGCGAGACTCGGCGGCATAAGATCGGAATCGCTCGGCAGCCCGACCACGAACAGGCCGAGGTTGCGAAACGACGATGCCAGCATCGGCTTGGTGTAGCTGACCGTGCCGAAGAAATCGAGCAGGAGGAGGCCCGCCAGACTGCCGCCGAGTAGCGAATGGCGACTCGCGATTCGCGCCCATCCGTCGCCGGATTCGGGCCATGTGTAGACGCTCTCGACCAGCTTCAGGATCAGGAGGAGCGCCCAGGGGACGACCCACATCAGGTGGGTGGTGTCGTCGCGATTGGACGATTGCTGCGCGACCATCGCCACGGTCGCGATCAGCACGAGAAGGATAGGCAGCTCTTCGCGACCCTCTTTGGCGCGCCACAGGCGCCAAGCCCGTCGCAACGCGACCGCGATGAGCGACAGCAGGATCAGATAGAAAGGGATGTTGGTCGTGATCCGGTCGAGCGATGCGTCGTACCGCCAGATGTCGCCATGCCGAGCCCAATAGACGATGTTCGCGATATGCTGCCGCGCCATGTCCGGCTCGAGGGCGACCGCGCCGACGAGGCCGACGCCAAGTCCGAGAAGCGGGAACAGGGCGTGCCGCGCGCCACGCCCGGCGATGAGCGAAGCCACGCAATAGAGGGGGATGATCGCCACTCCGATCAGCCCCCGATTATAGGCCCAGAAGCACGACAGGCCGGCGATCAGTCCGGCAGCGCCGCCCAGCAGATCGGCCACGGCCCTCCTGCGTCCCGGCACCGACATCAGGCACCAGAGGATCGCGAGCAAGGCGACGTCGCGAACCGAGGGACTGCCCTGATGCATCCCGACCGTGCTGAACAACCGGCCGTCGATCGTCAGCAGGAAGCCGGAGACCGCGAGCCCTACGAACAGGAGTGCCTCGCGCGATCGGGCCGTCGCGAAGGCGCAGGCAAACAGCAGGAGGGTGGCGGCGACGGCCAGGATCGAATTGGTTGCGCGCGTGCAGATTACGATATGGTCGGGGCCGCACATCGAAGCAGCAAGCTGAGCCGGCAGATAGTTGATCTGGCCGTGGATCAGCAGCGGCTTCATCGCGCCGACGATCAACAGACGCGGCGCGAGATATTCGCCTTCATGGAACAGGTCCTTGATCGGCAGGTCGAGCGGAGCGTGGAACGCGGTCAGAAAGGCGATGAATCCGACCACCGCAAATATGCGGACCCGCTCTCCGCTGGTGAGCCGCGGCTCGGCAGGGCGGGGCGCGGCTGAAGTTGCGGGCTCAATCGGGGTCATAACGACCGGTCGCGGCGGCGAACAAAGTGGACAGGAGCCGAAGCTCGCCGACCAGGCTGATCTTGGTGGGGGCCTTTTCGCCCGCCGGATAGCGGCGCGCGGTGGGCATCTCGATACATTTGAAGCCGAGCCGCGGTGCGCGAGCGTTGAGATAGGCGAGCAGCTCGTAGTCGCTGAAGGCGGAGCGGAAGATGGCGAGGCGAGGGTCCGCCAGCAACCGCCGGCTATAGCCCCTGAATCCTTGGGTGGTGTCGGTCCAGCGAAATCCGGATGCGATCGACAGGATCGGGGCGTGGATCAGGCGTACCGCGAGTCGCCTTTTCCAGGGCGTGTTCTCCCCCGTCCCGCCTGGAATGAATCGCGACGCCTGGACGAAATCCACCCCACCCCGAAGCGCAGCGATGAAGGCCGGTATCGGGTCGGGATCGTCCTTGTCGTTGCCGTCGATCGTGACGATCTCCTCATAACCCTGGCGGAGCACGAAATCGTAGGCACAGCGCAGCTGGGCGCTCAGTCGGCCCGGTCCCCGCTTGACCAGCAGGCCTCCGATCCTGGCCGAGTCGAGTCGCTCAGGGTCGAGCGATCCGTCGGTCGAGCCGCCGTCGACGAGGATGATATCGGCCTGTTCCGGAATTCCCAGGTCGGCGATCCGCGCGAGGAGGCGCCCGATCCGAGCACCTTCGTCGATGACCGGGATGACGACGCAGGCGCTCGAGCGGCGGCCGCGCCAGCGTTCCACCGCATAGCTGGGCACCTCGCGAGGCTGCGGCGGAATGGCATGCTCCTCCATCGCTGCGTCGATCGCGTCTGCGGTCAGCATCGGCTTACGACTCCCCGCCATAACAGCTCAGGGCCAGGTCGACCGCGCGTGCGACCTCGTCGATATGCGAGCCCTCGGCCGCGGCGACCATTTCGACCGTGACCACCAGGTCCGGACGGCGCACGCGCAGCGCTGCCGCCACCTCGGGATGCGGCGCGCCGCAGTCCCCGAGGGTGGCGAGCCCGGGCTCGCTGGCGTGGACATGACCGATCAGCGCGGAGTGGCGATCGATCAGGTCGGTCGCCGCTTCGCGGTTGACGGCGATTGCCCCGGTGTCGAGCTGGAGCCGGATCGCGGGATGCGCGACGGCGCGGACGATCGCAGCGGCTTCGTCGGTCCCGGTCATGAAGTTGCAGCCGTAGAGCGCCGGGTTGGGCTCGAGGCAGACGACGACCCCGGCTTCTCGCGCGGAGTCGCCGAGCCGCCGGAAGAAGCCGACCGCGATCGCTTCCGCGTCCTCGTCGGAAAGCCCTTCACGGTCGCGCTGGCCTGGCGATCCGAAAGTCAGGGACTTCGCACCGAGCCCGCCGCCGATCCGGCACACCGCTTCGAGCCGCCTCAGCATCCGGCCCTCGCCCTCGTCGAACAGGTTCAACCCGCTCGTGCCGAACAGTAGACTTTGCATTCCGTGGATGGCGAAGCCGCGATCGGCCCACAAGCGTCGGACCGCAGCGATCTGCGCCGGGCTCGCGGTTTCCGGGTCGGGAAAATATCTTCCGGGGGCAACGTCGACGAGGTCGATGCCTCGATCCGCCAGCAGGCTCGCGACTGCTGGTTCCTCGTCCAGCTCCCAGGCGATGTTGGAGACCGAGACGCGCATCAGGCGAGCGGCTTCGATTGCGGCTCCGACTGGGCGTAGGCCCGGATCGCAGTCAGGCTCTCGCGTCGGGAACAGGTGTAGCGGCCGTGCCCGCCGAACAGAGCGGCGTGGCGGGTCTGCAGGTCGTAGCGGGCGGGCGGGCGTCCCTCGACCCGGTTGTCGAACGCGATTCCGAATCCTTCTTCGGCGACTTCGCCGATCGTGAGCGGAGCGCCCGTCAGGTGGAGCCGCTCGATTCCGGCGGCCAAAGCGGTCTGCAGATCGTTCCACAGATCGACCATCGGATAGAATTGGAAGACGCCGCGCGCGTCGATCGCGTGCAGATTGTTGCGGTTGAGCAGGTCGAACACCGCATTCTTGCGCAGGCCCGGTCCGACCAGTCCGGGCAAGCGGACGATCAACGCCTTGGGGAAATGGTCGCTGACGAAGCGTTCCAGCCAGAGGCGGTTGCGGCCGTAGGGGGTGAGCCGCGCCTCGTCGGGGAGGCTGCCCTCGTCGGCTCCGCTGCTGTCGGCAAACACGTCGACGGTGCTGATCAGGATCATCTTGCGTGCCGAGACCTCCGCCAGATGACCAGCGAGACGCCGCAAATTGGCGAGATCGGTCTCGGGCTCCCGATCGGCGATCCATTTGGCCGCCGGCGCGCCGGCGCAGACGAGGAGATCGAAGGCGCTGCCGCGGATCTGCTCGATATCGGCGGACGCGAAACCGCGGTCGAAGCCGCGCTGGCGCAGCAGGGTCGTGCCGACGAAGCCGGTCCGGCCGATCAGTGCGTCCATTGCGGCGCCCCCCGACCGGTCGACAGGGATTCTTCGTCCAGCTTTTCGAATATGTCGTAGATATTGTCGATCTTGCCCCCAAGCACGGAGAAGAGGCGACCATGCGGTCCATGACGGCGCAAGAGGATCGGGCGACCGTCATCCCCTTCGTTGCGGGTGAGCACCGTCTTCACCTCGAACAAGGATTCGCGCGGCCGAGCTTGGGCGATGGCGGGTAAGTAGCGCGCGGCGTCCCGGATCATCCGGTCCGCTCTCGACTCGCGCTCATAATCGGAGAGTGCGCGATAGGGATCCGAACCGTCTTCGTTCCAGTGGTTGTGCGGCGTGTAGCGGACATGGGAAAGCGAATGGAGGCCGCGAACCGGGAAGGGCATCATCGAGAAGAAGGGCCCGTCCATCACTGTGACGCCAAGCCCCGACAGAGCCGGCGGCGGCTCGATCAGCAGCATCTCGCTGATCTCGTGCTTGAGACCGAGCGGCTCCGCGCCGGCGCTATCGCCGAGGAAGGTCTGGAGCCGGCTGTAGGTGCAATTGAAGGCGAAGTCCGCGGTCAGCTCGCGCGCCTCGCCGCCGCCCGCGATACCGATGCGAACTCCGTCGTCGCTATGGGAGAGCAAGCTCGCTTCCCGGCCAGTGAGGATTTCGACGCCGGCTTCCGCGAGCTGGCGCATCAGCATCCGGCGCAGGATCTCGGCGTCGAACGCCTGCTCCTCGGCATGGTAGACGCTTTCGACCAGGGCCGGACTGAACAAGGCTGCAAGCTCGGGCGAGACCGGGGACAGGGTCGCTCCGATCTCTTGGCAGAACCGCTCCATCTGCCGGGAGGTGATCTTGGAGTTGCGCCTGGCGACCGCATAGAGGTTGGTGAAGCTGCTTTGCAGCGCCGGAGCGAAGTCGGCCTGGAAACGCGGGGCATTGGTCATGCTGCGATAGCCGGTCGTGAAGCTGCGCGGGTAGTGATAGCCGCGATGGACTCGCGCCTGGTTGGTGCGCGAGCTTCGCGACAGCAGGCTCGCTTCGCGCTCGAGCAGCACGACCTGGTCGATTCCGCGGCTGCGCTTTAGATAGAGAGCGATGCTCGCGCCGTAGAAGCCACCGCCGATGATCGCGGCGACGCTCATCCGTTGGTGCCGGTGCGTACCCGCTCGCCGTCGCGATGGACCTGGCTTCCGGTCTCGACATTGAGGCGCTCGCGGCGGGTCAGCATCGCGCTGCTCCACTCCTGGGTCACGAAGTAGGAGGAGCCTGAGCGGCGGCCCTTGATCGTGTCGACCATATATTCGGTCATCACGAAGGCGAGCAGCGAGAAGAGGAAGAACATCCCCGATTGCTGCAGCGACAAGGTGATCCAACCGGGTTGCAGGTCCGAGCGGGTCAAAGCGAGCACGACGACGTAAATCGAATAGACGATGTTGAGCGCCGCCCCGGCCAGGCTGAGGATCGAAGCGATCCGGGCAGGAGCGGTGCTGTTTCCGAGCAGGATTCGAAGCGCGCGGCGGACGTCGCGCGTGAAGCTCGCCGCCGGATGCGGCCGGCGCGGCGCAGAATAAGTGATCACCTTTCGTGCGAAGCCGGCCGTCGCGGGCAGCGCGCGGTAGCGCAAGGCCGGGCGCGGTTGCTGGAGCAGGTAGCTGACCACGCGCTTGCTCATCAGCCGGTATTGAGCAGCCTCGACCTGCAGGTTCACCCCGCTCATCCAGTCGAACAAGGCGAGATAGGCCGTGCGAAGCGACCGCACCGGCAGGGATTCACGGCGCGGTGCCTTGTTGACGAGCAGGACCAGGTCGAGCTGATTGCCCAGCATCTCGTCGAGCGCGCGGCGGAGCGGCTCGAGGCTTTCGCTGAACGGATCGATGACCAGCACATAATCACCGAGGCTGTTTTCCGCGCCGGCCCAGGCGGCGGCCTCATAGTCGACCTGGCGAAGAAGGCGGTAGACCTGGACGTTGGGCAGGCCTGCCGGGCCAGTGATCGCGCGATACATGGCGTTCGCGCCGGCATCCGAGCCATTGTCGACGAGGATCAGCTCGTAATCGGCGACGGCCTCGAAGACCTCGGCTCCTATCGCTCCGACGATCTGCGGGATCTGCTCGACCCAGCGATCGACGACCATGACCACCGACAGGAGGATTGGGCTTTTACCCTCTCGGCCGGTTATCGGAGCGGCGCCGAACGCATCGTCAGGTCCTGTCTCGAAAGTCGCCATGATGCCCTCGTGCCCTCGGACCTCCCTAGGTGGCCCATGGTTAAGGGGGGCCTAAGAAGCGCCCCTTGTCGGCCGTGAGGCGACCGTCAGAGCAGCCCGGTCAATTCGAGTTCGGCCAGCAGGGATGAGCGCGCCGCTTCCATCGCGGACCAAAGGGCAGGCTGGAGCAGATCGTCCGGCGCGATCCGCTCGGGCCAGCGGTCTTCGATCACCTTGGCGAGCCGCTCGAGCTTCGCCTCGTCCGCTAGAAACCTTGGGTCGATCGTCGCTGGATCGGCGACCACGCGCAGCCGCAGGCAGGCCGGACCGCCGCCATTGGCCATCGACTGGCGGACATCGACCACCCGAAGCTCGCGGATCGGGCCGTTGCCGGCGACCAAGGCCTCGAGCCACGCCCACACCGAGGGCGTTTCGCGCGCTTCCTCGGGAATGATCAGGGCCATCCCGCCCGCCGGAAGGGTGACCAGCTGGCCGTTGAACAGATAGGAAGCGATCGCCTCCTCGAGGGTGACGGCGCTCGCCGGGACCTGGACGATCTCGACCGCGGGCAACAGGCGCCTGAGTTCGGCGTAGAAGTCAGACCGGTCCGCAAAGGCCTGTTCATGGGCGAACAGGACGGTCTCGTTGGCGACTGCGACGACATCGTTATGGAACGCTCCGGCGGCGATCGCAGATTCGGACTGGGCTACGAACAGGGTTCGGCCGGGATCGAGCCCGTGAAAGCGGGCCACCGCTCGGCTCGCCTCGACATGCTGGCGGACCGGGAAGGCGCCGCCGCGATCTCCGTAGACGAAGATCTCGACTCCCGGCGCCGCGTGCGCATCGGTCAGGCGCATATGATTGGCGGCCCCTTCGTCGCCGAAGGTCGCCGGCACGGGGCCGTGAACCGCGAAATGGCGAGCATCGCCGAAAGCGAGGCGTAGCTGGGCCAGGGTGTGCGGCCATTCGTGGCTGCGATGCGGCATCGTCCTCAGGTTGGCGACGGTAAGATGGCAGAGGCCGTCGGCGCAATCCGGGGCGGGGGAGACCGTCGCTGCATTGGCCGCCCACATCGCCGATGCCGAGAAAGCGGCGGCGCGCAAGCTCGGTGGGACCTTCTCGACGCTGGTGCCGAGATTCGCCAGCCAGGACCGGTCCGGCCTGGGTTGAGGCGGGAACAGACCCTGGACCAGGCCGAGGCGCAAATTGTGGCGCATCTTGTCGAGGCCCTGCAGCGCCGCGGCGCGGGGGTAGGATACGCTGCCCTTGTTGGTGCCGGAGGCGATATTGCCGAGGCTCAAGCCCGAATAATTGTGGCTCGGACCGATGATGCCGTCGAAATTGATTTCGACGAGCCGCATTCAGCGCCCCATCGCCACGACGATATCGCCTGGCTGGAGGTGGAGCCGCTCGGCAGTCTCCGCATCGATGCTGGCTTCGTCGCCAAGAGTCTCCACTTTCGCATAGCCGCACCTGAACGAAGCGAGATGCCCTGCAGCGAGCATCGTCGGCTGTCCGCGGACCCCGCCATGGATGCCGGAAATGGTCAGCTCCCGCGATTCCCGGATCGACCTGATCTCGTCGGTGGCTGCCGACATGGTCGGGCCTCCGTCGAAGATGTCGACATAACGGTGGAATTCGAAGCCCTCGCCCTCGAGCATCTTCATCGCCGCCCGGCCCGAAGGATGCGGCACGCCGATGACGGCGCGGGCGCTATCGGGAAGCATAGAGACGTAGATCGGAGTCCGAGGCATCAGGTCCGCGATGAACTGGGTGCCGTGCATCGCGTTGAACTCGTCCGCCTCGTGAAAACCCATTCCGAAGAAGCGGCCCGCAATCCCGTCCCAGAAGGGAGAGCCGCCGCTCTCGTCGATCACCCCGCGCAGCTCGGCGAGGGTCGTGTCGCCAAAGCGGCTGCGATTGAGCTTGATGAACAGATAGCGGCTGCGCGCTAGCAGCATTCCGAGCCCGCCGTCGCGCTCGGCCGGGTGAAGGAACAGGCCGCCGACCTCCGAGCATCCCTCGAAGTCGGTGCACAAGGTCAGGGTCTCGTTGCGGAAGGTCTTGCCGAGGGCCTTCGATGTCTGGGTGAGGATGCTCATGCGATAGGAATAAAAGGGCCATTCGCTGCCGACCTTGGAGAATATCTGGCAGGTGCCTCGGATCTGGCCGGTCGCAGCATTTTCGAGCACCATCAGGAAGAGATCGTCCTGCGGCTCGCCCGGCTCCGCCGCGAACGCCTTGTCCGAGCGAACCAGTTTCTCGACCAGGGCGCCGCGGTCGGCCGGCAGGTTGGTAAAGCCGCCGCCGGTAAGCTTGGCCATCTCGTAGATCGCCTGGAAGTCCGCGTCGGTCGCTGGCCGCACTCGAAAACTCACCGACATTCCCCTTCAACAAACCGAATCAGGCTCAGCGCGGAGAGCTGCGCTCGCTCCGCCAGGCTCTCGACGATCAGATATTCCGAGTCCGAATGGATGGCGCCGCCACGTACCCCCATCGTGTCGACCACCGGCACTCCGCAGGCCGCGATATTGTTGCCGTCGCAGACGCCGCCGGTGGCGCGCCAGCCGATCGGCTGACCGAGCGAGGCGCCGCAGTCGCGGACCAGGCCGAACAGCCTTTCAGCCGCCGCATCCATCGGCTTGGGTGGGCGGGCGAAGCTGCCGTGCAGGCTGATACCGACATCGCGTTCGGATCGCACGGAAGTCATCGCCTCGCCCAGGCCCGCTTCCGCACGCGCCTGGTCGGCCGACGAAGCGGGGCGCATGTTCACGCGCAATATGGCGCGATCGGGCACGACATTGTTCGGGCCGCCGCCATCGATCCTGGCCGGATTGACCGACAGTCCGGGCCCGCGAAGCTGCCAGATGCGCAGCGCGAGATCCGATGCTGCGACGATCGCATTGCGTCCGTCCTCGGGATTGCGGCCGGCATGGGCGCTGCGCCCTTCGATCAGGATCGAGAAATTGCCGCTTCCCGGCCGGGCACCGGCCAATGTTCCGTCCGGAAGCGCGGAGGGCTCGTAGGTGAATGCCGCCCGTTTGCCCCGCGCGGCTGCCGAGATCAGCGCCGCCGAACCGGGCGAGCCGACCTCCTCGTCGGAATTGACCACCACTTCATAGCCCAATGCCGCAGCGGCCGGCGAAGCCTCGACCGCCTTGAGCGCCGCCAGCATGACGGCAAGGCCCCCCTTCATGTCGGCGACTCCCGGCCCGCCGAGCACTCCGGCCTCGCGCCAGGCTATTTGCTGGAACGGGTGATCGGCGCCGAACACCGTGTCCATATGACCGGTGAGCAGAAGCTGCACAGGAGCCTCGGGCCTCACCCGGAGATGAAGGTTGCGGCCATGTTCGACCATACGCGAAGCGCCCGTCGCATCGATCGCCTCGACTGGCGTGGCATCGGCGAGGACGAGCGCACCGGGAAGCGCCGAAAAGGCGTCGGCAAGGATCTCGGCGAGATCCGCGAGACCGGCGAGATTGCGGGAGCCGCTATTGAGCGAGGCCCATGACCGGACCTGCTCCAGCATGGGTTCAGCCGCGGCGTGCTCCACCGCCGCCTGCTCGTCACTCGAAAGTCCCCGCATGAACCGCCTCTAATCGAAGATGGAGCGGCGGTGAACCCACGGGCGCGCTTCGCGCGACGCGGGAGCTCCCCACCTTGGGGTCGATGGCGAGCCGCTCTGTCGTCGTGTCAGCGAAAGCGGGGGCCCTCGCTACTCGCGCCCAACTTCTTCCTGGCGAACCAAAGAGCAGGTATTAAGGCTTTGAGATCCCGGCCTTGTCCGGGATGACGGCCGGGATCACAGCCAGTCCGCGAATGCCGCCAGCACATCCTCGTAGAGCTTCTTCTTGAACGGGACGATCATCGACGGAAGCTCGGCCGGCTCAGCCCATTTCCAGGCGCGAAATTCGGGCTCGGCGGTGTCGATGTTCACATCCTCGTCGCGGCCGAGGAAGCGGGCGAGGAACCAATGCTGGCGCTGGCCGCGATAGCGTCCCTTCCAGATCTTGCCGAGCAGATCATCGGGGAGGTCGTAGAGCAGTTCGACCGGATTGCGCGCGAGGATCTCGACCCGCTCAGGGCGGATTCCGGTCTCTTCCTCGAGCTCCCGCAACGCTCCGTCCTCGGGATCCTCGCCCTTGTCGAGCCCGCCCTGGGGCATCTGCCAGGCCTCGAGACTGCTATCGAGCCGTTGCGCGACGAACACCTTTCCGTCGCGGTTGAGCAGCATGATTCCGGCCGCCGGGCGGTAGGGGAGGGTCTCTCTCTCGATCATCTCGTCCTTTCCTGGGCGAGCATCAGCTTGAGCGACTCGATGCAGCCGTCCACATCCGCCTGCGAGGACGGGATCGCCTTTCGCAAATTGACGAAACCGTGAATATTGCCCTCGGCCTCGCGGAAAATGGTCGGCACGCCGGCCTTGACGCATTCTGCCGCATAAGCGCGGCCCTGGTCGCGGATCGGATCGAGGCCGGCAGTGACGATCAGGGTCGGCGGCATGCCTTTCTGGCTCTTCACCATAGGCGCGTAACGCCAGTCCCTCCGGTCTGCCTGGTAGCAGGACTCGAACCAGCGCATGCCGACATCGGTAAGCAGATAACCTTCTGCGAAATCCTCGTATGAGGGATAACCTTTGCCGGGATCGGCGGCCGGATAGATGAGCCATTGCGCGAGCATCGGCACCGCGGCCGGCTCGTCGCGCAGCGCGAGGCTGGCGATGATCGCGAAGTTGCCGCCGGCGCTGTCCCCCGCGACCACCAGACCAGTGACCGAGTGCCCGAGATCCGAGGGGCTCGCGGCCGCCCAGCGAGTCGCCGCGATGCAGTCCTCGACTCCGGCCGGCCAGGGATTTTCGGGGGCCAGACGATAGTCGACCGCAAGCACCGGCAAATCGAGCTGGCGAGCGATCTCCGCGCACAAGGGTTCATGCGTGTCGAGATTGCCGAGGACGAATCCGCCGCCATGGAAGAAGAGCAGCAGAGGCCCTGGTCCCCGTGTTTCGCGCGAATCGTAGAGGCGCAGTGGAATCTCGCCGCCGGGGCCGGGGCAGGAGAGATTTCGGATCAGCGCCAGTTCGCCGACCGGCACGTCGGCGAAGTGTCGTGAGGCGAGCATCATCATGCGCGCGTCGTCCGGTCCGACCTCGTGGCTGCGCGGCCCGGGCAAAGCGTTAAGATAGTCGAGGAACAGCCGGACATCCGGCCGCGCTGCGTTTTCCGTGACTGGGGTATTTTCGGTCATCGTAGCTCCGGCTTCGGTCGGCCTTTAGGACCATGCTTGCGAGTTGGCCACCTGTGTTCCAACCGTCCTTGACCAGCGGTCCTAAGAGGCTCTCAGTCTTGACTTTTCTACCCTGTCGCGCGAATCGTCGGGGACATTTTGTGCATCGATGGCGTCAGGATGCGCGCCGTCCTGCAGCATGATCCTTTTTGACGCTGCAGCGTTGGCGGCATCTTCCGCAGTCTGTGAAGCGGCCGGTGCTGCGTTGATGCCGGCATCTCGCCGGGCTAGAGAGAGCGCGCACGATTCAAGGACGTTCGATGGCGACTGCCACACATTATCTTACTCCCGAAGAATCCAATGCCCATCCACCGCTCGAAGCGGTCGTCGTGCGCTTCGCCGGGGATAGCGGCGACGGGATGCAGCTCACTGGCGGGCAGTTCACCTTGTCGACGGCGCTCGCAGGGAACGATCTCGCCACCTTTCCGGATTTTCCGGCGGAGATACGCGCCCCGCAGGGGACCACGTTCGGAGTCTCCGCCTTCCAGATCAACTTCGGCTCGTCCGCGGTGGACACTGCCGGCGACTCGCCGGACGTGCTGGTCGCGATGAATCCGGCGGCGCTGAAGACCAATGTCGCTGACCTCAAGCCAGGCGGCCTGATCATTGCCGATGTCGGAGAATTCGGAGCGCGCAACCTCGCCAAGGCGGGGTATGACGCCAATCCGCTCGAGGATGACAGCCTGGCCAAATGGCAGCTGCTCGCGTTCAACATCAGCCAGCTGACGCTCGACGCGGTCAAGCCGTTCGGGCTCGGCAACAAGGAAGCGCTGCGCTGCAAGAATATGTGGACGCTCGGCCTGGCGCTGTGGATGTTCGATCGCGATCGCAAGCCGATCGAGGATTGGCTGCGGACCAAGTTCGCCAAGGCGCCCGAGCTCGCCGAAGCCAATATCGCCGCGCTCGACGCTGGACACGCTTATGGCGAGACCGCCGAGATCGGCGGCCAGGTCCACCAGCATCACATCGATCCGGCGCCGGCGGCCCCGGGCCTCTACCGCACGATCACCGGCGCCGAGGCGATCTCGCTCGGCCTCGTCGCCGGTGCGCAGCTCGCCGGCCTGCCGATGTTCTTCGGCGGCTATCCGATCACGCCCGCCTCGGCGATCCTCCATCATCTTTCGCGGCTCAAGGAATATGGGGTCACCACCTTCCAGGCCGAGGACGAGATCGCAGCGATCGGCAGCGCGATCGGCGCGGCCTATGCGGGGTCGCTGGGCGTCACCTCGTCCTCGGGCCCGGGTATCGCGCTCAAGGCCGAGGCGATGGGGCTGGCGATCATGACCGAGCTGCCATTGGTGATCATCAATTCGCAGCGCGGAGGGCCGTCGACCGGCCTGCCGACCAAGACCGAGCAATCCGACCTTTACCAGGCGGTCTACGGGCGCAACGGCGATGCACCGATGCCGGTCATCGCGGCGCGGTCCCCGGCCGACGCGTTCGACTGCGCCATCGAGGCGTGTCGCATCGCAGTCCAATACATGACCCCGGTGATGCTGCTCACCGACGGCTATATCGCCAATGCCGCCGAGCCTTGGAAAGTGCCGCGGATGGACGGCTATGCGCCCTTCCCGGTCGCCTTCCACGACGAGCCGCCGGCAGAGGGGGAATCGGTCAATCCTTACAAGCGCGACGAAAAGCTCGCCCGCGTGTGGATCCGGCCCGGCACGCCCGGGCTGATGCACCGTATCGGCGGGATCGAGAAGAATGTCGGCACTGGCCATATCGATTATTCGCCGGACAACCATCAGACGATGACCGACATCCGCGCCGCCAAGGTGATGGGAGTGGCCGACGGTGTCCCCGAGCAGGAGATCGAGCTCGGCGAGGCGGGCGGCCGGCTGGCGGTCGTGGGCTGGGGCTCGACGTTCGGGCCGATCCATCAGGCAGTGCGCAGGGCGCGGGGCAGGGGGGCGGATGTCAGCCACATCCATATCCGCCATATATGGCCGATGCCGCGCAATCTCGGGGACATGCTGAGAAGCTATGACCGGGTCATCGTGCCGGAGATGAACAAGGGCCAGCTCAAGACCGTGCTTCGCGATCAATATCTTGTCGACGCTCGGCCGGTCACCAAGGTGTCGGGCCAACCCTTCAAGATCGCCGAGATCGAAGCCGCGATAGAAGAAGCCTTGGGATGAATCCTGACCTTCATCTCGCGGAAGGCCGGGATCCTCGATCGCCCACTCACCGGTGCCTTTTCCTCCCTGAGATCCCGGTCTTCGCCGGGATGACGAGGTAGTTATGAACGAGATGACCAAGCTCACTGCGAAGGATTTCGCGACCGACCAGGAGGTGCGCTGGTGCCCGGGCTGCGGGGACTATGCCGTGCTCAAGGCGGTCCAGCGCACGATGCCCGAGATCGGCGCGCGGCCGGAGAGCACCGTATTCGTCTCCGGGATCGGCTGCTCGTCGCGTTTTCCTTATTATATGGAGACCTACGGTTTCCACACCATCCACGGCCGCGCGCCGACGTTCGCGACCGGGATCAAGCTTGCCAATCCCGGGCTCGATGTTTGGATCATCACCGGCGATGGCGATGCCTTGTCGATCGGCGGCAACCACACCATGCACCTGCTGCGCCGCAACCTCGATTGCCAGGTTCTGCTCTTCAACAACGAGATCTATGGCCTTACGAAAGGCCAATATTCTCCGACCAGCCGGGTCGGCACGCGCTCGCCCTCGACCCCGTTCGGCTCGGTCGACCGGCCGGCCAGCCCGTGCGCCTTCGCGCTCGGCTCGGGCGCCCGCTTCGTCGCCCGCGGAATCGACGTTCACAAGAACCTGCCAGAGGTGCTCAAGGCGGCGCACCGCCACAAGGGCGCATCGTTCGTCGAGATCTACCAGAATTGCATCGTCTACAATGACGACGTCTTCGCTCCGTTCACCGCCAAGGAGAATGCCGGAAACCAGCTCTGGCTGGGGGCCGATCAGCCGATGCTGTTCGCCAACGGTGCCAAGGGCCTTGCGCTCGATGCCGAGGCGTTGACCCTGAAGGTGGTCGAGGTCGAAGGCGGCGACTGGGAGGCGGCCGGCGTGATCGTCCACAATCCGCGCAACCGGTCGATCGCCCACATGCTGGTCGAGATGCCATTCGGCATTTTCCCGACCGCGCTCGGGGTGATTTACGAGGACCCGGCACCGACCTTCGAAAGCGCGGTGGTCGAGCAGAATCGCACTGCCAGCCTGGGCAAGAACGCCGATCTCCAGGCCCTCGTTTCCAAGGGCCAGACCTGGATGGTCAATTCGGAACCCCATTCCATCTAGTCAGATCGGTACCGGAACTTGTTTCGGATGCGTGACAGCACGCGTCCCGTCTGTCATTGGAGTCCCATGAACGACCTGCCGCGAGGCCGTCACTTCATCGCCGCCGATCGCGGTTTCGCGACCGGGGGTGGGCTGATTGCGCGGCTGTTCGCCGGCGGCTTCCATAAATTGCTCGAGCGGATCGACCGAGGGATCGGCGAAGGGCGATTGCAGGCGACCTTGCCGGACGGCTCGGTGCGCAGCTTCGGCGGCCGCAACCCCGGCCCGAGTGCCCAGATCCATCTCCACAGCTGGCGCGCCCTGATCCGCCTGATCACCTCCGGCTCGGTCGGCTGGTACAAGGCCTGGGAGATGGGCGAGTGGAGCAGCGCCGATCCGGTCGCGATCTTCGAGATATTCGCCCGCAACGGTACCTCGCTGGGTAATACCGCGCGCGCCAAGGGCCTGTTCCGTCTGGTCAATCGAATCGCGCATCGGGTGCGGGACAATGACAAGGAGGGGTCGCGGCGCAACATTGCCTTCCACTACGACCTCGGCAACGATTTCTACTCCGCCTGGCTCGACCCCGGAATGACCTATTCGAGCGCGGTCTTCGCCGAGCCGATCGCCGCAGAGGAGGATCTCGAGGCCGCGCAGGTGCGCAAGATCGAGTTCTTGCTGGGCCGGCTCGATCTCCAGCCGGGCGACCATCTCCTCGAGATCGGGTGCGGCTGGGGCTCGCTGATCGAGGTCGCTGCCCGCGACCACCAGGCCAGGGTGACGGGACTCACCCTCTCCGAGGAGCAGAAGGTCTATGCCGACCAGCGGCTCGACAAGGCCGGCCTGGCGGAGCGTTGCGAGATCCAGCTGACCGATTATCGCGATGTGGAGGGCCAGTTCGACGCCATCGCGAGCGTCGAGATGGTCGAGGCGGTCGGCCAGGATTACTGGCCTTCCTATCTCGCGACCATTGCCCGCATGCTCAAGCCCGGCGGGCGGGCGGGGCTCCAGCTCATCTCGATCCGCGAGGACCTGTTCGACGATTATGCCGCCAATGCCGATTTCATCCAGACCTATGTCTTTCCCGGCGGAATGCTGATCAGCGAACGCCGCTTCGCCGAGATCGCCGAGGGCATTGGGCTCGAATGGAGAGATCGCAGCAGCTACCGGCTGCATGATGCAGAGCCGCTGACGCGCTGGCGCCAGCGCTACGAACGCGCGGTCGACGTGGGCAGGCGGCCCGCCGACTTCGACGAGCGCTG
>JAQGLD010000190.1 GCA_028293055.1 Alphaproteobacteria bacterium | reverse complement strand
CAATTCTATTCGGGCAATTTTCTCGACGGCACCACCTCGGGCAAGGCGGGCAGGATCTATCGGGAGGGCGACGCCTTCGTGCTCGAGCCGCAGATGTTCCCGGACACGCTCAACCGGCCGGAATTCGGTTCGGTCCGGCTCGATCCCGGCCAGACCTACCACAATATCATCGTCTTCCGATTCTCGACCGTCGCCGGCCGCTGAGCCACAAGGAGCAGTCATGAAGATGCGCCTCTGGCTCGCGCTCGGCGCGGCCGTCTTTGCCGCACCGGCCAACGCTTACGTCGCGGCGCCGGCGGCGATCGCCGCGCAGGCCGAAACCGCCCGCTGGAACGAAACCAAGGCCAATGCCTGGTATGCCGAACAGCCCTGGCTGACCGGCGCGAACTACATTCCGGCCGATGCGATCAACCAGCTCGAAATGTGGCAGGAACCGACCTTCGATCCGCAACGCATCGATATCGAGCTCGGCTGGGCGGAGCGGTTCGGAATGAACACGATGCGCGTGTTCCTTCACGACCTCGCCTGGAAGGAGGACCCGCAAGGCTTCAAGCGCCGGATGGACCGGTTCCTGACCATCGCCCACAAGCATCATATCCGCCCGATCTTCGTCCTGTTCGACAGCTGCTGGGATCCCGATCCCAAGATCGGCCCGCAGCATCCGCCGATCCCGGGAGTCCACAATAGCGGCTGGGTGCAGAGCCCCGGCCGTTCCGACCTGATCGACCCGAACCAGGATGCGCGGCTGCGCGCCTATGTCGAGGATGTCGTCGGCAGCTTCGCCCAGGATCGGCGGGTGCTCGCCTGGGACGTGTGGAACGAACCCGACAATCCCGGCGGCGGCTCCTACAATGACGACCAGCTCGCCCGGGAGCGCGCACGGATCGAATCATTGCTGCCGCAGATCTTCGCCTGGGCGCGGGCTAGGAACCCGGTCCAGCCGCTGACCAGCGGAGTCTGGCAGGGCGACGACTGGTCGCCGAGCTCGACCAGCTTGACCAGCATCCAGCGCACTCAGCTGATCCAGTCCGACGTGCTCAGCTTCCACAGCTACGACTGGCCCGAGACGTTCGAGCGCCGCATCGCCCAGCTTCGTCCCTATGGGCGCCCGCTCTTCTGCACCGAATGGATGGCCCGCGGCGCCGGCTCGACGGTCGACACGATCCTTCCGATCGGCCGGCGCGAGAATATAGCGATGGTCAATTGGGGCTTCGTCCAGGGCAAGATCCAGACCAACCTGCCCTGGGACAGCTGGGAGCGGCCCTACACGCTGAAGCCGCCGACAATCTGGTTCCACGATCTGCTACGCCCCGACGGCACGCCCTATCGCGAGCGCGAGCGCGAGATCTTCATGAAGCTCCGCGAACAGAAGGCGCAATAGAGCCGCCGCTCGACTCAGCGAAGCGGGACTTGCCCCTCCACCCCGGCGATCAGATCCCGCACATCGGCGATTATCACCGTCATTGCCGCAGCGGCCGCCGCGTCGTCTCGCGCTTCGATGGCGCTCAGCACCGCCTGGTGGTGCGGGAGGCTCGCGGTGCGGCCGTTGAAGCGGTTGGTGAAACGGATCGATTTCTGCAGCGCGGTCGCGACCACGTCGCGGAACTGGCGGTAGAAGGCATTGCCCGAGGCGTTGAGCACCGCGATGTGAAAGGCGATGTCGGAATCGAGCGGGTCGTCGGTGCCCGCCTCCGCAGCCTCCATCCGCTCGAACCCGGCCTGGACCGCCGCAATGGCGCGTGAATCGGCGTTGCGCGCGGCGAGCGCTGCGGCCGCCGGTTCGATGGCGATGCGCAATTCGGTGAACTCGCGCAGCAGGTCGAGCGAGAATTTGCGCTCGAGCAACCAGCGCAGCACATCGGGATCGAACAGGTTCCACGCCGAGGCCGGCTGGACGGTGGTGCCCTTGCGCGGCCGCGCGGTGAGCAGTCCTTTCGCGGTCAGCATCTTCACCGCCTCGCGAGTCACCGACCGGCTGACGAGATGCTGGGTGGCGAGCTCGGCTTCGGTCGGAAAGCGTTCGCCGTCATATTCGCCGGTGACGATCGCACGGCCGAGCGCGTCGAGCATGGCGAAGGTCAGGTTGCGGCCGAACGGGTCGCGCGAAGATTCGCTCGTCCTCATTGGCCCCAGGTTCCTCTCGCCGTCGCTGCTGGACATGTCTGATCAATCATATAATCCCTGGGGCCGGGCGGCAACCGCGCCGCCCGCGCCGACCCCTCGCGATCGACGAGCGGAGGGAAAAGGGTAGAGGGAGCCGCCGAGTGCATCTGGCCGATATCGATATCGTCATTGTCGTCATCTATGCGATCGGAATATTTGGCCTCGCCCAATATGTCTCGCGCGAGAAAGCCGGTCACGCGAAGAATACCTCGGATTATTTCCTGGCCTCGAAGAATTTGCCCTGGTGGGCGATCGGCGCCTCGCTGATCGCGGCCAATATCTCGGCCGAGCAGATCGTCGGAATGTCCGGCTCGGGCTATGCGATCGGCCTCGCCATCGCTTCCTACGAATGGATGGCGGCCGCTACCCTGCTCATCGTCGGCAAGTATTTTCTGCCGATCTTTCTTCGCAACGAGATCTACACGATGCCGCAATTCCTCGAGCGCCGCTACGGCCGCTCGCTGCGGACCCTGATGGCCCTGTTCTGGCTCGCCCTCTACGTATTCGTGAACCTGACCTCGATCATCTGGCTCGGCTCGATCGCGGTGACCAAGGTCGCCGGAGTCGACCAAACGATCGCACTCATCCTGCTCGGCGGCTTCGCCTTGCTCTACCAGCTTCGCGGCGGCCTCAAGGCGGTGGCGCTGACCGACATCGTCCAGGTCACCCTCCTGGTGCTCGGCGGGTTGGTCGTCGCCTGGCTCAGCCTCGACAAGATCGGCGAGGACCAGAAGGGTGACCTGGACGATGTCGGTCAGCGCAACCGCCTTGAGGCCGCCGCGAAGCTGGTAGAGCAAGGCG
>JAQGLD010000163.1 GCA_028293055.1 Alphaproteobacteria bacterium | reverse complement strand
TCTCGGCGATCTGGCTGGCCAGTTCGCGCGTGGGGCTGAGCACCAGCACCCGGGCGCCGCGGCGCGGAGCCTTCTTCGGGTTGGCGGCCAGGCGGTGCAGGATCGGCAGGGCGAAGGCGGCGGTCTTGCCGGTGCCCGTCTGGGCGATGCCGAGCAGATCCTTGCCCTTGAGCAGGATCGGGATCGCCTGGGTCTGGATCGGGGTCGCCTGGGTATATTCCTTCAGGGCAAGCGCCTGGAGGACGGGCTGCGACAGCCCGAGATTATCGAATGACATGTATTGGACTCACTGTCTTGTGCGGCCCGCGCGCAGCCGAAAAGGCGCACGCGTGGCGGCGGGTTTTGCCAACCCGCGTGAAAAGGGAAGACCTTGGGAATTGACGAAGCCGAGCCGGGGCGCAGGTGCGCCTGTTCACGCTGCATGGCGCTTCGCTGTCAGCGCATATGTACGCTGCACCGCAAAAAGTCAAGGATTCCCTTGATCCAGGCCGAGCCGGCGCTTGAGCGCCTCGCGCGACGTGCGCAGGATGGCGTCGGACCGCTCGCCGTCGGCGACCGCCCGGGCGAGCGACATCGCGCCGACCATCTCGGCGATCGCCGAGGATGCGAGCGCATCGGAATCCTCCCTTCCCATCGCGTGGAGCAGGCCGGCGACGGCGCGGCGCAGGCCCTCCGCGCCGGCGGCGAACCGCTCGCGCGCTTCCGGCTCCATCCGGGCGAGGTCACCCGCCAAGGCCGGCAGCGGGCAGCCGCGATCGCGGGCATCGCGATGGCGCGGCGAGAGGTAGAAATCCACGTATGCGGCGAGACCCTCGGCGGGCGCGAGGCCCGCGACCTGCTTCTCGAAGCGCGAATAGGGGCCTTCGAACATCGCTCCGATCGCCTCGGCCACCATCTCCTCCTTGGAGGCGAAATGAGCGTAGAAGCCGCCATGGGTGAGGCCGGCCTTCTTCATCACCCCTGCGACGCCGACGCGATGCGGCCCTTCGGCGCGGATCGCCGACGCCGCCTCGTCGAGGATGCGCTGCCGGGTCTTCTGCTTGTGTTCGCTATCGTACCGCATCTCTCTTCCTCGTCTCCCGTTCGGCGCCTTTCCGGTCTGCCCCGGTCCTGCGGCCCGATCCGAACAGGCTCAATGCGCCTCGGCCAGGACCGCTCCGCTAATCCCCTCGCGCGGCGGCCGGCAGAACGGCACCATCACCAAAGCCGCGACGAACATCCAGCTCATCAGCCGGAACACATCGTCGAAGGCGATGGTCAACGCCTGGCGCTCGACGAGGCGGCCCATCAACGCCTGCGCCATCAGCAAGGCGCGCCCCGGATCCGGTGTGATCGCTCCGATCTGACCGGCGAGCGCTCCGATCACCTGCCGCGCGGTCTCGGGATTGCGGCCGAGCGCCTCTCCGAACCTTTCGGCCTGGATCCGGGCATAATCGACGAGCCAGGTATTGACCGTTGCGATCCCGATCGCTCCGCCGAGATTGCGCATCAGGTTGAACAGTCCCGAAGCGTAGCGCAGTTCGTTGCCGGCAAAGCCTTCCAGCGCCATTCCGACGCTCGGCACGATGCACAGCATCACCGCCAGCCCGCGCACCGCCTGCGGCCAGAACAATTCCGCGAAGCCCCATTGGCTCGTCATGTGCGAGCTCATCCACAGGCTGAGCGCGAACAGCGACAGGCCGATCGCGATCGTGATCCGCCGGTCGACGGTCTGCGACACCCGCGCGGCGACGATCGTGCTCAATATCTGGGCGATTCCGACGACGAACACGGTTTCGCCGATTTGCAGGCTGTCATAGCCGCGCACCCGCCCGAGATAGACCGGCACAAGATAGACGGAGGCGAAAATGCCGAAGCCGATGACGATGTTGAACAGGCAGGCGAAGGCGAATCGCGGCCTTCGGAACGGGCTGAGATTGACGATCGGCATGGTCGAGAAAAATGAGCGTTCGAGGAACAGCAGGAAGCCGACCAGGGTGATCCAGGCCGCGATTGCGATTCCGCGATCCTCGAACCAGCCCTGTTTCGGCCCTTCCTCCAGCACATATTCGAGCCCGCCGAGAAAGATCGCCATCGCAGCGAGATGCAGCCAGTCGATCCGGCCGAGCATCGCCAGATTGGGCCGATCGATCCGCACCAGCAGCACGATCAGCACGGTCACCGCGATTCCGGGCACGATGTTGATGAAAAAGATCCAGCGCCAGTCGATCGCCTGGGTGATCAGGCCGCCAATGGTCGGGCCGAGCGTCGGCGCGAGCACCGACACCATGCCGAGAATTGCGGGAATCATCGCCCTTTGCTTGCCCTCGAACAGGGTGAAGCCGGTGGCGAACACCGTCGGGATCATCGCCCCGCCGGTGAAGCCCTGCAGCGCCCGGAAGGCGATCATCGATTCGATGCTCCACGCGCAGCCGCAGGCGATGCTCGACAGGGTGAACAAGGCGGCCGATGCGGCGAACAGCCAGCGCGTCGACAGCGCCTGGGCGAGGAATGCGGAAAAGGGAATCATCACCAGCTCCGCCATCAAATAGGCGGTCTGGATCCAGCTGACTTCGTCGGGCGCCGCCGAGAGCCCGGCGCGGATATCGTTCAACGAGGCGGCGACGATCTGGATGTCGAGCATCGCCATGAACTGGCCGAACGCCATCACTCCGAAGATCAGGAACTTGCGGGCGTCGGTCAGCGAAGCCGGCGCCGGCACTACCGACTGGCGGTTCGGCAAGGCCGTAGTTCCGGTCATCCCATCTGGCCTCTTGTCATCGCCGCAACCATAGTATTATATAGATCATATAAAGCGATCGAACAAGGGCATTCGCCATGGACGCGGCAGTGAACAGCATCGACGGAGTCTTTCCGGTTGAGGCCCCGGTCCGGCGGAGGGGGCGGTCTCGCCGCACCCTTCTCGCCGGGGCCCTGGCGCTCGCCATTGCCGCGGGCGGCGCCGCCTACCTATCGACTCCGGCCGCGCACGAGACGACCGAGGACGCCTATGTGGCCGCCGATGCCAGCGAGGTCGCGCCCAGGATAAAGGGCCTGGTCGCCGACGTGCTGGTGCGTGACAACCAGCCGGTCCGTGCCGGCGATCCCCTGGTTCGGATCGATCCCGAGGAGTTCGACACGCGCTCGCAGGCGGCGGGCGCCGATCTCGACGACGCAGTCGCCGACGTCGCGGCGGCTCGCGCCGGACTGGTCAGCCTCGATGCCGAGGAGCGACTCGCTTCGGCCAATATCGAGGCGGCGGGCACCGGAATCCGGGCGGCGGCGGCGGAAGCGCAGCGCGCGGAGGCCGATCGGCTGCGCTACGAGACCCTGGCCGAACGCGGTTTCGCCACACGGAGCGCACTCGATTCACGCCGCGCGACCGCGATCGGCGCCGAGCAGGCGACCCGCCGCAGCCGCGCTCTGCTCTCGGTGTCGCAGCGCGAAGCCGGGGTCACCTCCGCCCGCCGGGCTGAGCTCGAGGCCGCTCTCGCCAAGGCGCAGGCCCAGGTGGGCCGCGCCCGGGCCGCGGCCGCGCTTGCCGGCCAGGATCGCCGCCACAGCCTGATCGTCGCGCCGATCGACGGAGTGGTCGGCAATCGCCAGGTCCAGCGCGGCGACTATGTCCAACCCGGCACTCGCCTGCTTTCCCTGGTGCCGTTGCACAGCCTCTATGTGACCGCTTATTTCAAGGAGACCCAGCTTCGGCGAATGCGTCCCGGACAGGCCGCGACGATCAGGATCGACGCGCTCGGCGGCGACCGGCTTCACGGACGCGTCGAGAGCTTCGCGCCCGGATCGGGCTCGACCTTCTCCCTGCTCCCGTTCGAGCCGGGCACTGGAAGCTTCACCAAGATCGTCCAGCGAATCCCGGTCCGAATCCGCTTCGACCCGGGCCAGGCGGGAGTCGAGCGCCTTCAATCCGGGCTCTCGGTTACGGCTTCGGTGGATGTGAAGGGGTAAGTACTGCCGATCCCGGCCGCTCCGTCAGCCCTCCACCCCGGGATAAGGCGAATCCTTGAGCAGTTTCGCGAGATGGGCGGCGTTGGAGGCCACCATCGCCGCGGCCGAGCTGACCTTGTCGGGGACCTTGGGCAGATCCTTGAAGTCGACATCGCCCATCGCCTCGCCGACCCAATAGCTCACCGCCGAAGCCGAGATCGTCCAGCCGGTGTCGCTGAGCGCCTGATAGACGTGGGCGCTGATGCCGTGGGCGCCGTCCTCGTTGCCGACCACCGCGACCATGGCGACCTTTCCGTAGCTCGGCATTCTCTCCCGGTCGTCAGTCTCGCCGAGAAAGGCGTCCATCCGCTCGAGCACCTTTTTCGCGATGCTCGACATCTGGCCCATCCAGACCGGCGTTCCGAAAATGAGGATGTCGGCCTCGAGGATTCTGCGGCGCAGGTCCGGCCAGGCGTCGCCCTCGCCTTCGTCGGACGAGACTCCCGGCTTCACATCATGGTCCGCGATCCGGATCGTCTCGGTCAGCGCGACGTCGTGCTTCGCCAGCTCGGACGCGAGCAGGCCGATCATCTTGTCGGTCGAGCTTTCCTCGCTTTTGCTCTTCTTCAAGCTGCAGTTGAGCGCAATCGCGGTCAGTCCCATCGTCCATCTCCTTTCGACCGGCAACGGAGCAGGCGCCGCTTTGTTGCGGCTACCGCCTAAAGCAGCGGTGGCCTGGCGCCTTGCCTGCCCGGATCCGCACGGCGTATTGCGGAGCGGCTTTCCGCACACGATAAACCGTTGATGCTCAATGCTTTGCCCGGAACCTGTTGAAACCGGCAAGTAGAAGCTTGCGAGCGGCATCGCGGCGTGTCACTCTTCGACAATTGCGCACTGGTCGTGGGGGGAGTCGCGCATGACAATCATTTGCTGTTCGTGCCTTCGCGTGCCTGGAAATGCTGGCGCCCGATGGGGCATCGGTGGTGGATCTTGTTCCGCGTCCTGCGCGGGAGCAGCGGTTCATGTCTAACGTCGCCGGCAAGGCCTATGGCATGAATGTCGTGACCCCCATGCGGCCGGCGGTCACATGGTTCAACCGGCTGATCTTCATGTTCGCCCGCGCCCTTCCAGCGACGTTCGGAGGCCTGCTGGGCCTCTCGCTGATACACTTCGCCCGCTGGGTGATCATCCGCCGCGATCAATGGCCCGAGCGCGGCCAGAAGCAGAGCCGACTGGGCAACGACTACATGCTGTTCTGCAGCAATTTCAACGGAACGTGGGACCAGTATATCGATGCGTTCGCGGACGGCATTCCGGGCGGGCTCGACCTGTTCTGGTATTCGAGCACCAAATATCCGAACTCGATTCCGGTCACTCCCTTCAAGGATTACATCCGCGCCAACCAGCTCGACACCGGTTATTATTACAATGCGACTCCGGGCAGCGCCCAGCGCGACATCAAGCTCGCGCTGACGCTGGCCAAGGCGCTGCGCGAGGTCGATCCCGGCGCAGACGACGCGACGCTCGCCGAGATCTACCAGGCGATCCTGCTCCAGTCGCAGGGCGGCCTCGGCGCTCCCGGCTATGCCCCGATCGCAAGCTGCGACACCAGCATGGCCGACCAGCACCGCTGCGCCGCGGTTCACGATCGCTGGGGCCCGCACGGCAAGGGGCCGCCGCCCGCCGAGCACGTCCTCGACGCGGTTCCGCTCTCGACGGTCCTCGCCTCCTCCGCCAATCAGGGCGAGGCGCAGAAACAGGCGGTGCGCGACGCGGTCGCGGCGGTCGTGCATGACGGGAAGAAGCTGTCCGAACCGCCACCGGCGATGCCGCCAGCCACTCCTCGGGCCGCGCTCGCTCCGCTCGCCGAGACCGTCGCATCTGCCGCCCCAACCGCCGAGACCGCCGCCGATCCGGAGAAGAAGGATGCCTAACATAGATGGCGGCCATTATTTCTTCACCGGCCTGGTGCCGGTCTGCAATGCCGGCATCGTCCAGCATGAGGGGATGAAGAGCTCCCCCATCCACATGATGCGCGAAGCGCTCGAGACCCTGCCGACCGCGCTCCAGTCCCCGGCATCCGAGAAGATCGGCATTCAGAGCCCGTTCGCCGGATCGCTGCGCACCCACTTCGCCCGCTTCGTCGTCCTGGACCAGCCCTTCTACAACGGCCGGGACCATGCCGACGCGATCGTGTCGGCGATCAAGGGCACGGATCTGCTCAAGGCGGAGCCGGCCGACAGCCTCGCCTGCCCCTATCTGCTGGTCATGCTGGATTTCGATCCGGTCGACCCGGACGGTAAAGGCGAGCCGCGCGCCTATTTCGAGGAATTGTGGGGGATCATGCCGGAGGCGCTGACCGCGATCTTCGCTTATGCCTACGGCTTCTCGCAGGTGAAGGGCCCGGAAGGCTTCGCCGACTTCATGCTCGGCTACCAGATCGAGACGACGATGCCGTTCAACGATTATTGGGTCGGCAAGCCGCCTTTGACGTCGATGTCGAAATGGACCCTGCTCGCCTTTCCGGCGATCGGCTTTCTGCTGCCCTGGCTCGGCCTCGTCTGGAAGGCCTGGCCGTGGTGGGGAGCGCTGCTGATCGGCCTCGTTCTGGCGATCGTCGGCTTGTTCATCGACTATCGCCTGATCATGGCAAGGGGCCAGAAATCCTTCCCGAGTTCCGACGCCGGCCTACGCCAGGTGCTCAAGGCACTCTATCTGCAGCAGGCCTTCACCCGTTTCGCGATCGCGCGGCAGGGCGACGCGAAGCCTTCGGGCGCCGCGTTCCGCGACTTCCTGCTGGCGCACCGGCCGCACGATCTCGATGGGCCGACCCAGAAGCCGGGCGTGATTCGAAGCCCGGCGCCGGGAGCCGTTCCATGAGGGCGGAGCTCGATCTCGCCGACATCCAGGGCGGCATCCTCAGGGCCTATGGCCGCCAGGGTTTTCCAAAGGCGCGCTATTTTTTCCTCAATGTGCGCGATCCGGCCAAGGGGCGGCGCTTCGTCGAGGCGGTGCGGCCCCGGATCACCACCGCCGCGCGCTGGAAGAATCCGGATCGCGGCGAGCCGCTGATGCGCACCCGCAACCCGCGGGTTAAGGATGTCGTCCGCGCCGAGGGAGTCCCCGATTATCCGGGCGAGGTGCAATTGCTCAAGCCGAAGGTGGCGATCAACATCGCCTTCACCTTCTACGGCCTGGTCGCCCTGCAGATCTCGACCCGTACGCTGCGCGGAATGCCCGACGAATTTATCGACGGCATGGAGCAGCGCGCCGCGATCCTCGGCGACGATCTTTATCTCGACAGGCGCGACGCGGTCTGGCGGAACTCGCGAGGCGAGACCCGGGTCCATCTGCTCGTCTCGATGAACGCAGAGATGAACCCCGACGGGACCCCGATTCCCGAGCTGGACGAGGAGACCGCCTGGCTTCGCGGCCTGTGCGACCAGTCCGAGGGCGGAATCGTCCTGCTCGACGGCACCGGACCGGAGGGCGCCAAATGGCAGGAGATGTCGGCGATCCTGAGCGAGGAGGGCGGCCGGAAGTGGCCGACCAACAAGGAGCATTTCGGGCTGTCGGACGGATTCGGCGACCCGGTGTTCGAAGGCCAGCTTTCCGGCGAGGCCGAACGGCTGCGGATGGTCGGCGGCGGCAAGCTGCTCCCCGACCAGAGCTGGGCGCCGCTCGCCACCGGCGAGTTCCTGCTCGGCCACGCGGACGAGGCGCAGGAGATTCCAGGCGCCGCGATGCCGATCGAGTTCAGCCGGAACGGCACGTTCATGGCCTATCGCAAGCTTCACGAGGATGTCGGCGCCTTCGACGCCTACATCAAGGAACAGGGCGCCCGCTACGCGCGGATGTTCGGTATCGCCGATCCGGCCGAGGCGGAGGAGATCGTCAAGGCCAAGCTGGTCGGCCGATGGAGCGACGGAGTGCCGCTGATGGCAGCTCCGACCTTCGCCCAATGGACCGCCTTCAAGGCCGAGCTGGCGGCGGCGCACGCTGCCGACGACAAGCCCAAGCTGGCGCAGATCGCCTTGCGTTTCACCGATTTCACCTATCGCACCGATCCGGCCGGAACCACCTGCCCAGTCACCTCTCACCTCCGCCGTGCCAATCCGCGCGACATGCTCGACCCGCATTTCGGGGACCTCGCAAGCTCCGACGGATCGGCGCTGATCAACCGCCGCAGGATTCTTCGCCGCGGCCTCCCTTATGGCGGCACGAATGCGGCCGATGGCGACCATGGCATCATCTTCCTCGCCATCTGCTCGAGCCTGTTTCGCCAGTTCGAGTTCGTCCAGCAGCAATGGATGCAATACGGACTCGATTTCAACGCCGGCAGCGACACGTGCCCGATCGTCGGCAACCACGATCCCGAGGCGAAATTGGTCATCGCCGCGGATTCGGCCGGCGGCCGCCCGTTCATCTGCGATCGCATGCCGCAACTGGTCGAGCCGCGCGGCGGCGATTATTTCTTCATCCCCAGCATGACCGCTCTGCGGATGATCGGAATGGGGATCGTCGATCCGACCTGAGCCTCGGCTTCGCGCCTGCGGTCCGCAAGGAGCATGATCATGGGATGGCTGCTCAACCTGCCCGTCTCCTTGTGGCGCCGGCTGCTGCTGATCGGCCAGGGCCTCGGCGCATTGGCAATGCTGATCGGCACCGGGCTGAAGGCGCTGTCCGGGAGCGGCGCAACGTTCGCCGACCGGCTCAAGGCGGAACTGAGCAGCCCGGTCTCGCAGCGACGTGCCTTCGCGCTTTTGCGACTGGTCCAGCCCAATCTGGTGCTCAGGACGCGGTTCATCACCTCATATCCGAACACGGGCACCGCAGTGACAAGTCGGCGCGCCGACGTGCTCGAAGTGCTAAGCCGCGACGAGGATTTCGGGGTCGTCTACGGGCCGCGCATGGAGACGATCACCGGGGGCGAGAATTTCTTCCTCGGAATGGCCAATACGGCGCGGTACACGCGCGATGTCTCCAACATGCGGCTCGCGGTGCGCCGCGACGATGTGGCGAGTCTCGTCAAGCCGATGGTCGCAGGATCGGCGGCGGAGCTGGTCGCCGCCGCGCCGGGCCGGATCGACGTGCCCCAGGCGCTCACCTTGCCGACCGCGGCACGGCTGCTGGAAACCTATTTCGGTACCCCAGGGCCTTCGCAGGCGGAGATAGCCGACTGGACGACGACCTTGTTCTGGTATTTGTTCATCGACCTCAAGGCCGATCCTGCACTCGATGCCCGTGCCGAGGCGAGCGCAGCCGCATTCCGCGACTGGCTCGATGCCTGGATCGTCGCCCGCAAGGGCGAGAGCGGCGCCAAGGATGACATCATCGGCCGCTGCCTGGCGATGCAGGCCGGCGGCCTGCCGGGAATGAGCGACCGCGACATTCGCAACAATCTCATCGGGCTGATGATCGGCGAGCTTCCGACGACCTCGGCCGCGGCCAACCTTGCGCTCGACGAGCTGCTCGACCGGCCGGAGGCCCTTGCCGGCGCCTGCGCCGCGGCCCGCGCAGACGACGACGATCGTCTCGCCGCCTATCTGTTCGAGGCCTTGCGCTTCCGGCCGCTCAATCCGCTCATCTACCGCCGCGCGCTTCGCGATACCGCCATCGCGGCTGGCCGGCTGCGCGCGCGCAGGATTCCGGAGGGGACGATGGTGATGGCCTCGAACCTCTCGGCGATGTTCGATCCGCTCGAGATTCCCCACCCGACCGACTTCAGCATAGATCGGCCCTGGGAGGTCTACGTGCTCTGGGGATATGGGCTTCACGCCTGTTTCGGCGCCTATCTCAACCGGGTCACCATCCCGACCATGCTCAAGCCTTTGCTCGCAAGGCCCGGCCTGCGCCGCGCCGCCGGGCCCGAAGGGCGGCTCGATCTCGCTGGAACGCCTTTCCCAGTCCACCTCCATCTGGAGTTCGATCGATGAGCGGAGAGGGACAAAGCCGCCCGAAGCTGCTGACCTTCGCGCCGATGGTCGACAGCGAGACCTCGCGCCTCGTCTTGCATCATCATTCGGTCGATTATGAGGAGAGGGACCACCTTTTCCCGTTCGCGTCGCTGCTCACCCTGTTCCACGGCGGCAATGCCCGGCTTCCCTTGCTCTACGGAAACGGCGTGAAGCTCACCAGCCCGTTGCCGATCGTGCAGAATTTCGACCCGAAACTCCCGCCGCCGCGCCGCTTGATTCCGGGCGATCCGAGCCTGGCCGCCGAGGTCATGGCGGACTGGAACCTGTTCAACGGCGGGATGGGCGCCGATACCGCGGTCTTCGCTTATTTCCACCTGCTCCCCGAGCGAGCGCTGATGGCGCCGATCTTCGCCGAACCGGTGCCGCCCTTCGAAGCCAGGATCACGCCGGCTTTGTATCCACTGCTCGCCTTCCTGTTCAGGACCCTGCTTCGCCTCACCCCACCGCGCGCGCAGCAGGCGGCCGACCATATCCGCTCGATCTTCGACGCGACCGATCGCCGCATCGCCGACGGACGACCCTATCTGTGTGGAGACCGGATGACGCTGGGCGACATCGCCCTTGCAGCGGCGAGCGCGCCAGTTCTGCTGCCGCCCGGCTATGGCGCCAGGATGCCGGCGCTCGAGGCGATGCCGCCGCCGGTCCGCAGCCTGATCGAGGAATTGCGCGCGCATCCGACCGGGCGGTTCGTCGAGCGGCTCTACGCGCGGGGATTTACCGAGGCGCGGGGATAGGCCGCTTCCCTCCGGCCCTGGCTCCTCCCTCGTTCACCCCGGGGAATCCTCAGCCCATTCCGCGCAATCCGATCCCCGCCGCCTCACTACCGCACAAAGGCCAGCATCACGCGGCACGGCGGAACGCATCGCAACGAGGCCGGTTCACCGCCTGATTGAAATCAGGAGAAAGACGCATGCCCTTCATCGAA
>JAQGLD010000139.1 GCA_028293055.1 Alphaproteobacteria bacterium | reverse complement strand
AGGCCGGCACCTTGATCCAGTTGAGGATCGCGAAGAAGATCGCGGTCGTGCCGACGAAGGAGTCGCGCGAAAGCCGCCGCGGCATCACCCACATCTGGAACGGCGGGCCGCCGGCATGGGCGATCTGGCTGGTGAAGCCGGAGATCAGGCCGAACAGGGTCCCGACCCAGGCGGGCGAGCGCGACGAGGCCTGCACGACATGGCCGCGCTCGACCCACAGCCGATAGCCGCCGAACAGGATCGAGATCGCTCCGAGCGCAGCCATCACCGCGGCTTCGGACACCGATGCAGCAAAGGCATAAGCGAGCGCGATTCCGCAGACCGCTCCTGGAAGCATCACCGCGAGGATGAAGCCGTCCCAGGCGCGGCGATAGGCGAGGACGCTCACCACATCCTGGACGATCAGGATCGGCAGCAGGATCGCCGCGCCGCGCACCGGGTCGATGCCGAGCGCGATCAGCGGCGTGCCGAGCGCTCCGAGCCCGGAAAACCCGCCTTTGGCCAGCCCGATGATGACCACCGCCGGAATGGCGAAGACGTAGAAGCGCAGGTCCTCGGGCACGTCTCGCGTCGCCAGGCCGGATCAGGCGACTCTGGCGAGCTCGAGCCGAGGCGACAGGAAGTGGATGATCGCGAGCGCGACCAGATAGACCGAGCCGGCGACATAGAAGATCAGGCTGTACGTGCCGAGCCGCTCGAGCACCTGGCCGATATAGAGCGAGAAGATCATTCCGCCGACCGCGCCGGCGGTGCCGCCGATTCCGATCACCGATCCGACCGCCTTGCGCGGGAACATGTCCGAAGGGAGGGTGTAGAGGTTTGCCGACCAGGCCTGGTGCGCCGCGGTGGCGAGGCTGATGATCGCGACCGCGACCCACAGGCTGTCGACATATTGGGCGAAGACGATCGGAGTGACGCAGAGCGCCGCGATCAGCATCGTCGTCTTGCGCGCCCGGTTGATCGTAAAGCCCTGGTGGATCAGCCGCGACGACAGCCAGCCGCCGGCGATCGAGCCGAGGTCCGAGACGACATAGATGATGACCAGCGGCGGACCGAACGTTTTGAGATCGAGATGATGACGCTTGACCAGGAAATCGGGCAGCCAGAACAGGAACATCCACCACACCGGATCGGTCATGAACTTGCCCAGTGCGAACGCCCAGGTCTCGCGCCGGCCAATCAGCCGGGCCCAGGGCACATGGGCCGGCGGATCGGCGGGGTCGCTTTCGATATAAGCGAGCTCGGCCCCGGAAAGCTGCTTCGATTCGCGCGGCCGGCGATAGAGTGTAAGCCATGCGACGAGCCAGAGCAGGCTTACCGCACCGGTGATCACGAAGGCCGCGCGCCATCCGTAGGCGAGGGTGATCGCCGGAACGACGAGCGGTGTGATGATCGCTCCGACATTGGAACCTGCGTTGAAGATTCCGGTGGCGAAGGCGCGCTCCTTCTTGGGGAACCACTCGGTCACCGCCTTGAGCCCGGCGGGGAAGTTGCCGCTCTCGCCGATTCCCAGCAGGAATCGGACCGCTCCGAAGCCGAACACCGAATGGGCGATTGCGTGCAGCATGTGCGCGCCGGTCCAGATCACGAAGGCGAGGCCATAGCCGATGCGCGCGCCGACCCGGTCGACGATGTTGCCGAACACCATGTAGCCGACCGCGTAGGCGAGCTGAAACCAGAAGACGATGTCCGCATAGATCGTCTCGTCCCAGCGGAACTCGGACTGGAGGGTCGGTTTGAGCAGGCCGATCATCTGTCGATCGACATAGTTGATCGCCGTCGCGGCGAAGAGCAGGCCGACGATAACCCAGCGGACATTGCCCACCTTAGGCGCGGGAATACGGGAGCCCTGCGAAAAGTCGGTCGCCATCGATCCTCCTCCTGCCCCTCATTGGAGGCCTGGCCCTTCGTCGCCGAGAGCGGCCGTCACTTCAAGTGGTCGTTCGCGCTTCGCGCTTATTCCGGACGGGCCGCCGTCAGTCGACAAGAGATTGCGAACCTGTCTCCGAAATTGACATCGACTTTCTGGCCGGCGGCGGCGTCGTGGACCCCGCTGACCGCTCCCGACGAGATCCATTGGCCCGGACGCAGGACGATGTCGCGCTCGGCCATCAGCTCGAACAGGAAGCGCGCCGAGCCGATCGCGCCGTCCGGGAAGGAAGAGGCAGCTCCGCGTCCGACCTCGACATCGTCGATCCGAGTATCCACGAGCCAATCCTCGAACCCGCTAGACTGCCAGCCGGGCAGCTCGTCGCCGACCACCAGGCCGTTATTGTTGCCGAAATCGGAGATGATCGCGACCGGGCCGAGCGCGTTGATCCGGCCGAGCGGCGAGCTCGCAATCTCGATTCCGACATGGACTGCGTCGATCAGCCCGGCAGCCTCGTCGAGCGAGAATCGAGTCTGGCCGGCCGGCGGGGTGCGGGCGATGCGGAGCAGGAACTCGGCCTCTGCGGCAGCGAAGCCGCGCGCGAAGACCGGCATTTCCGGGCTCTTGCCCTGGGCGAAGACGGTCTGCGAGGCGAAGATCGGGCCGGCGAGCCGGTCGGCGCCGTAACGGTCGGCGAGTGCGCCATTGATTCGGCCGACCTTCCAGCCGACGACGTCCTGGCCCCAGGCAGCGATCGCCTCGTCCTGGACTGCATAGGCCTCGGCGAGCGTGGCGGGGAGCTCCCCCGGATAATCCTGAAGCCCACCTGCTGCGCGGCGGGCCGAAACAAAGCGCCCGGCGATCGTCGCCGCGTCGTCACTCACACTTGCCACCCTTGAGGCCCCTCGTGTTTCTGATTTTGTCCGAGCCTAGTGGAAACCGGTGTCATAGACAAGCAGGGGTTTCAAGCGGGGAGAGGCGCGAACGAGGGCGAGAACACTCCCGACCGGGCCTAAGAGCGCCGAGGGGCGGGTTCAAAGGGTGACGCCGCGCTTCCAGATCGCGATCTCACGCTCGCCATTGCGCTCGGCGGCGCTCTCCTCGCCAGAGGCGATCGCGGCGATGCGATCGGCGAGCGCATCGGCCGACGGCTCCAAGCCGTGGTCGAGGACTTGTCCGGCATCGAAGTCGATCCAGCCGCTCTTGCGTCTGGCGAGCTCGCTGTTCGAGTAGATCTTCAGCGTCGGCACCGGAAAGCCGAGCGGAGTGCCACGGCCGGTGGTGAACAGGATGATCGTCGCACCCGCGGC